>CAISKG010000537.1 GCA_903885855.1 uncultured Planctomycetaceae bacterium | reverse complement strand
GCGGCGCGGCTGGCCGGCGACGGGCGCGACTGGCCGGCCTTCCTCGCCGGCTTCGCCACCGGGACGCCCGCGCGCTACGCGCCGCGGGCCGCGTCGGTGGCGACCCTCGACGCCCTCTACGCCCGCTACCTCCGCCTCCGCGCCGCCCACGGGGCGCTCGACGCCGCCGCGGTCTGACCGCGGCCGCGCGTCAGTCGTCGCCCCCCACCTGGAGGCCGGCCTTCTTGCTGCGCACGCGCCGGTAGGGGTAGACCCAGTCGGCGAGCGAATGGGGGCTGCGCGAGGCGACCCACACCCGGCCGCGGCCGGAGAAGCCGACGAGCACCTGATCGGAGAAGAGGAAGCTGCGCACGCGCCGGGCGGCGGTGAGGCGGTAGGCGAGGCCCGGCTCCCAGGCCACGACGTAGCCGTTGTCGATCGTGTAGTCGCCGTCCACGTCGACCGGCTCGACCGAGCCGTAGCCGGAGAAGAAGAGCGTGCCGCTGCCGACGGCGCGGAGCACGAACAGCCCCTGCGCCAGGATCCCCTTGAGGCCCTCGATCCGGCTCGAGCACTCGATCCCCTCGCTGGCCGCCAGGAAGGCGCCGCGCTGGAGGAGCAATTCCCCCTCCAGCGAGTGCGCGACGATCTCCCCCGCCTGCCCCGGCACGAGCGCCACGCGCGCCCCGGCCGGACCGGCGCGGTAGGTGTTCTGGAAGAGCGTCTCGCCGGCCAGCGCCGCGCGCTTGAGCGCCGCGAACACACCCCCGCGGGTCGAGGTCTCGATCGCCACCTCCCCCTCCATCCAGGCCATGGCGCCGGCCTCGGAGACGACGCTCTCCCCCGCCCCGAGCGCGACCTCGAGGACCGGGAACGAAGCCCCGCCGAGAATCGCGTGTCTCATGCGTCACGCTCCGGGAGGAGGGGGCCGAGGATCCGGCCGAAGCGGCCCAGGTCGTGCGACTGCAGCAGCACCCGGCCGCGGCCGGAGAAGCGGAGCACGAAGCCCTCGCCGGTGAGCCAGGTGGCGATCCAGCCCCCGCCGAGGCGGTCGATGGAATAGTCGAGCCCCTCGGTGAAGGCCACGAGGTGGCCGGTGTCGACGACGAGCTCGCCGTCGACCTCCATCTCGGTGAGCATCCCGAAGGCCGAGACGACGAGGTCGCCGGTGCCGCTGGCGCGGAGGAAGGCGAGCCCCTCGCCGCCGAGAACCCCCTTGGCGAGCCCCTGGAAGCGTGCCTCGAGAGCCACCTCGCGGTCGGCGCCGAGGAAGCTCCCGCCGGCGCACATCCACGGCGTGTCGGGGGGTGACCTGCAGCGTCCGCACCTCGCCCATGTGCGTCGGCGCCAGCCCCACCTCGCCGGGGCGGCCGTCGCTGACCTCGTAGGTGGAGAGGAAGAAGGTGCCGCGGGCGAGGAGGCGGCCGAGGCCGCCGAGCAGCCCGCCGCCCCCGCCGCGCGAGCGTGTGGTGACGTCGATGTCGACGTTCGACGACGCCCGGTACATCGCCCCGGCGTCGGAGACGAACCCCTCCCCCGGATCGAGGTGGACGATGACCCGCGAGAAGATCCCGCCGTGGAGTTCTTCGACGTGCATGCGCGCGGCCTCGGTCAGTGGCAGAAGGGGGCGAGCCAGCGGACGAAGCCCGACAGGGGGCGCGACTGGAGCCACACGGTGCCCGAACCGCGGAAGCGGCACACGAGCCCCTCGCCGGAGAGGAGCGTGGACTTCCACGACCCCATCCCGCCGATGGTCCACTCGAGCGCCGGCTCCCAGGCGACGAGGTGGCCGGTGTCGACCACGAGCTCGCCCTCGACGCGCCGCTCGAGGACCGCGCCGTAGGTGTTGAAGAACAGCGGCCCGCGCCCGGCGGCGCGGAGCACGACGATCCCGGCGCCGGAGAGGAGCCCGCGCATCCCCCCCAGCGCCGTGGTGATCTGCACCTCCGGGCCCCCGGCCAGGAAGGCGCCGGCGGCCATGAGGATCGCGTCGTCGCCACCGGCGAGCTCGCGGTGCACGACCGTGCCCGGGAAGGCCGGCGCCACCGCCAGGCAGCCGGCCGTCGCGGTGGAATACTCGGTGAGGAACAGCGACTCGCCGCCGAACAGCAGCCGGGCGGCGGAGCGGACGAAGCCCCCCACGAGGCGCGGGCGCGCCTCGGCGCCGGCGGTCATGAAGCTCATCGATCCCGCCTCGACCACCACCTTCTCGCCGGCGGAGAGGAAGAAGGTGATGTTGCCGCGGTCGGGATTGCCGAAGATCTGGTGTTCCACGACGCCCCTCCCCGGCGGCACTCTACCCGGCGGGCCCCGGCGCGGCTACGTTGGCGACGTCCCTTCCTCCGGGAGATTCCCCCATGCCGGGCGGCGAACGACCGATCCTGTTCCTCCTCCGCGCCGGGTTCCCCGACCCGAAGCTCGGCCCCGGGGGATTCTTCTGCCCCGAATGCACCGCGGTGACGGGGCTCCTGTGGTACTACCCCGAGGTGGCTGCCGCGCTCGACATCCGCCAGGTCGACGCCCCCCGCCCGCGGCCCGACGTGGTGGCGCTCGTCGGGGAGGAGCACCAATCCTGCCCGGTGCTCGTGCTCCCCGAGGGGGACCGTCCCGAGGGCGTTCCCGTCGCCAAGGGCCGGGCCTTCGTCTCCGGCCCCGCGGCGATCAACGCCTTCCTCGCCGATCGCTACGGCACGGCGCGCTCGCACTGAACTGAATGAGTACGGCGTGCCGCCGCCGTAGGGATGAGTACGGCGTGCCGCCGCCGTAGGGGCCGAGTACGGCGTGCCGCCGCCGTAGGGATGAGTACGGCGTGCCGCCGCCGTAGGGGCCGAGTACGGCGTGCCGCCGCCGTAGGGGCCGAGTACGGCGTGCCGCCGCCGTAGGGGCCGAGTACGGCGTGCCGCCGCCGTAGGG
>CAISKG010000536.1 GCA_903885855.1 uncultured Planctomycetaceae bacterium | reverse complement strand
GCCAGCGACGGCGCCGCGCCGGGCGGCTGGGCGCCGAGGCGTGCCGCGGCCGCCACCGCCACGGCCGCCGCCAGCACCCCCACCCCCACGGCCGCCAGGCGACGTCCCACGCCCTGCCGCAAGCGGCCGGTGGAACGCGCGACGACGGATCCCTCCGAGACCTCCATGCGCACCTCCTGTGCCGCCCTCGACTCCGGGCACGGCGGAGCGCAGTATGGCGACAGGCGGGCGAGCGACCAACATCGGTCGGCCGCCGCGCGAGGCGCGGAAAACCCCGAAAACCGGGCAATTCCCGCGAAGATCGACGTTGGCTTGGGCGGGGTCTCCAAATATGCTTCACGACGAGGCCGGGGGCGCATGACGCACCCCCGCCTCTCCGGAGGGACCATGTCGAAGTTCATCTTCCCGGCGCTCGTCTACCCCTGGCTCGCCATCCTCGCCGTGACCTCGAGCGTCAGGGCGGAGGAAGCGGTGACCGTGACCTTCGTGGAGACGTTCCAGCGCGACGAGGGATCGCTTCCCGTCTCCGCGGTGGGGCTGCGCCCGTCGGCCCGTCCCGACGCGGCGGCCACCGACGTGGTCGTCGTCATGGACACCTCCGCCAGCCAGACCGGCGAGCACCGCGCCGAAGCGACCCGCGCCCTCAATGCCCTCCTCGAGACCGCCCGCGAGGAGGACCGCTTCATCGTGGCCGCGGGTGACGTGGGATGCGTGAGCCTGTCGAACGGATTCGCCGCCGGTCGCGCCACCCCCACGCGTGCCGGCGTGTCGGCCTTCCAGGCCCGCACGCCGTTGGGGTCGACCGACATCGTGGCGGTGATCGAAGGTGCCGCGGCGCTGTTCGAGGCCTCTCCGGCCCCGCGCGCGATCGTCTACGTGGGCGACGGCCCCGCCGTCGCCGGGATGGACACCGCCGAATTCAAGGGCGCGCTTGCGACCCTCAAGAACAAGCGCGTGAGCTTCTCCGCCATCGCGGTGGGGCCGAACGTCAACTGGCCCTGCCTGGCCGCGATCGCCAACGCCACCGGGGGCATGCTCGTCGTGCCGGACGCGACGATCTCGGCGAGCGACGCCGGCGCCCGCATGGCGACCAGCGCGGTGGAGTCGGTGGCGTGGCCGGAGGACGTGGTCGTGTCGGCCGACGTGCCCGACGCCCGCCTGCGGATCCTTCCCGGCAGCCTGCCGCCGTTCCGGGCCGATCGCGACACCGTCGTCCTCGTGGAGGGCCCGCTGTCGGGAGCACGGCTGGATTTCGCGCTGGAAAGCGCCTCCGGTGCGGAGCGGCGCCAGGTCGAGGTGGCCGTTCCGGCCGCCGGACCGATCCCGGAGAACGCCTACATCGAGGAGCTCTACCGCAACGCGCGGGACACCGACGGCGTCTACCTCCCCACGCTCGGCCGCGAGGGGCTCTCCGCCGCCCGCGACGTGATCCGCGGCGAGGCCACCGCGCTGGTCAAGCTGGCCCGCCAGGCGGAGTCCAGCGGGGCGCACGGGTCGGCGATGCGGCTGGCGTACGCCTCCCTCCGCAAGGATCCCGACAACGTCGACGCCTGGGTGATGTTCACCGCGGCCCAGGAAGCGCTTGTCGCCCAGGACCGGGCGGCGCGGGGCGAGGCGCCGGCCCAGGATGACGGCGGCCTGACGGTGCCGGAGGAGTTGGCGGTGCCCGCCGGGCAACCGCGTGTCGGCTTCGAGGGCCCCGGCGTCGCCGACGCCGCCCCCGGCTTCCCCGACGCCCCCCCCGGCGGCGAGATGACGGCCGATCCGGAGCGCAGCGAACTGGCCGACTTCGCCCGGCTGCGGAAGGTGCGGGCCCAGCAGCTCGAGCAGGAGGTGGCCGTCCAGCTGCGGACCACGCGGAAGATGTGCGCCGTCGACCCCGACCGGGCGCGGGTCGATCTCAAGAACCTGCAGCGCACCGTGCTCGGCTCGGAGGATCTCGACGAGGCCACGCGCGACCGGCTCTGCCGGCAGATCGAGATCTCGATCCGCGACTCGATCATCCGCTCCCGCGAGAAGGCCGAGCGCGACCTCGTCGCCGACCGCAACCACGCCATCGCCGCGGAGCGGGCCCGCCTCGACGGCGAGCTCCGCCGCCGCGAGGATCGCATCAAGCAACTCGCCGAGCGCTACCACGCCCTGGTCGAGGAGGGCATCCGCGTCGGCTACCAGCAGCCCACCGACAAGTTCATCGAGGCCGAGCGGATCGTCGGCAGGGAGATGGCCGAGCAGGCGCCGCCGCTCTACGCCAACCGGGGCGTGCCGATGACGGCCCGCGAGGTCGCCGTCACCGCGCCCCTGGTGGCGCGGATCCTCGACTACGACACGGAGAACATGCGCGTCCGCCGCGACCTGCAACGCGGCTTCATGGACTGCCTCCACCTCGCCGACATCGCGGCCATCCCCTTCCCCGACGAGCCGCCGATCAACTACCCCAGTGCCGCGCGGTGGCAGGAGATCACCCGCCTGCGCGAGAAGTACAAGTCGGTCGACCTCGCCAATCCCGGCAGCGCCGAGGAGCGGATCTACGACGCGCTCGACAAGCCGGTGGAGAATCTCGAATTCAACGAGACGCCGCTGCGCGACGTGATCAGCCAGCTGCGCGACGCCCAGGGGATCCCCATCGAGATCGACCAGAAGGCCCTCGAGGAGGCCGGGCTCGATCTCGACGTCCCCGTCACGAAGACCATCTCCGGGATCTCGCTGCGCTCGGCGCTGCGGCTCCTGCTCGGCGGCATCGACCTCACCTACCTCGTGAAGGACGAGGTGATGCTGATCACGACGCAGGAGAAGGCGAAGGAGGGCATGATCACCAAGGTCTACCCCGTGGGCGACCTCGTCATGCCGCTCAACTCCGGCGGCATGATGGGCGGCATGGGTGGCGGCATGATGGGTGGCATGGGCGGCGGCATGATGGGCGGCATGGGCGGCATGGGTGGCATGGGCGGCGGCATGGGCGGCATGGGCGGCGGCATGTTCCAGGTGTCGGACGCCAAGCAGCGCATCGGGATGCGCGACCGGCCCGTCAAGCCGCGCACGGCCCCCGCCGACGACGGCGGCGCGGCCGCCGAGCTCCCCACGGCCCCGGCCGCGGGTGACGGCCTCGGCCTCCCCGACTCCGTGCTCTCGGCCCGCGACCTGCGCGCCGCGGTCAAGGCCTACCTCCAGCCGCCCCGGACGTCGGCCGCGGCCGACGCCGGCGACGGCGCCTCCGACGGGGGCGGGCAGCGTGCGGCCGCGGGCCGGCTCGCGCGGCTGCGGATCTCAGCCGTCGAACTCGGCGACGCCGGCCGCTTCGACCGGGCGGCCGAGCTGATCTCGGCGGCGCTCAACTGCGGCCAGTCGGAGCCCTGGATGTTCGAGGCGCTGGCGCTGGCCCTCGAGGCCTCGGGGAAGCCCCGGGCCGAGGTGGAGCGGGCCCTGCTCTCGAGCGCCGACTTCGCCACCGGGCCGCAAGACCTGCTGGCGCTCGCGCAGTATCTGGCCCGCTTCGGCTCGTCGCGCCAGGCGATCCGCCTGTGCAAGCAGGTCGCCGCGCTCGATCCGACCAGCCGCGAGGCCTACGCCCTGGCGCTCACCGTGGCCTCCAAGGCGGATGACATGACGGCGCTGCGTTGGGCGTGTGCCGGCGTGCTCGCGCACGAATGGCCCGCCTCGCAGCAGGAGATCGCCACGCGGGCGGCACGGCTGGCCAAGGGGGCGATCGCCACGCTCGAGAAGCAGGGCAAGATCGAGGACGCCGAGACGTTCCGGTCGGCCGTCGACGCAGCGCTGGTGCGCGATCTGGAGATCGAGTGCGTGTGGAACGGCGACGCCGACATCGACCTCACGGTGGAGGAGCCGGCGGGGACGATGTGCTCGCTGACCTCGCCGCGGACCACGTCGGGGGGAACGCTCCTGGCCGACACGGAGGTCCCCGCCGACCCGACCAACGCCACGCAGCGTGAGCGGTACGTGGCCGGCGAGGCCTTCCCCGGCACCTACCGCGTCATGGTCCACCGGGCCTACGGGAAGGTGACCGCCGACACCGTCACGGTGCAGCTGACGCTCTACCGCGGCACCGAGCGCGAGCAGAAGATCCGCAAGCAGCTCCCCCTGGGCGGCGAGGACATCCTCGTCGTCGTCGATCTGCCCGAGGGACGCCGCCGTCAGCCGCTGTTCGACGCGCAGGTGTCGCAGGACGTCGCGCTGCAGATGGACGTCAGCAAGGCGGTTCTGGCCCAGCAGCTGCAGTCGATGAGCGACGCGACGACCTCCGGCGCCGGCGGCGAAAGCGGCACCGGCCGGTCGCCCTCGCTCCCCTTCACCCGGGGCGGGGCGACGGGCTACCAGCCGGTGATCCAGTCGCTTCCGACCGGCGCCATGCTGAGCGTGACCGCGGTGGTGTCGGCCGACCGCCGCTACGTCCGCATCAATCCCCTGCCGATGTTCACCGACGTCGGCCAGGTGTACACCTTCAACACCGTCTCCGGTGGCGGTGGCACCGGCGGCGGCGGGATGGGCGGTGGCGGGATGGGCGGCGGCATGGGCGGCGGCATGGGCGGAATGGGCGGCGGCATGGGCGGCATGGGTGGTGGCATGGGCGGGATGGGCGGCGGCATGGGCGGCATGGGCATGGGTGGCATGGGTGGTGGCGGCATGGGTGGCATGGGCGGCGGCGGCATGGGCGGCTTCTGCTGGGTCGCCCGCGAGGTGTACGGCACCGACGATCCGCGCTGGCTGCTGTTCCGGGCCTGGATGAAGACCGAAGCCCCGGGCTGGCTCCGCGGCCTCTACGTCCGCCACGGCGAAGGCTTCGCCGCCTGGCTGCACCAGCGGCCGGCCGCCAAGGCGGTCGTCCGCGCGGCGATGGATGCCGTGATCGACGCCCGCAGCGATGCGGCCTTCCGCTGACGGCACCGCGCATGGCCACCTTCGGAGTGATCCTCGCCGCGGCCGGGCAGAGCAGCCGCTTCAGGGACGCCCACTACAAGAAGCCCTTCGCGCCCCTCGCCGGCCGGCCGGTGTGGCTCCATTCGGCCGAGAAATTCCTCGAGCGCGACGACGTCAAGCAGGTCGTCGTCGTCGTGGCCCCCGAGGACCGCGCGGCGTTCGTGGAGAAGTTCGCCGCCAATCTGGCCTTCATGGGGATCACGCTCGCCGAGGGGGGATCCCACCGTGCCGAGTCGGTGCGGCGGGGCCTCGAGAAACTCCGCCCCGAGATCGACACCGTCGCCGTCCACGACGCGGCACGCCCCTGCCTGGCGATGGAGTGGATCGACCGGGTGTTCGCGGAAGGGGCGAAGACCGGCGCCGCGATCCTGGCGACCCCCGTCGTGGCCACGCTCAAGCGCGTGGGCCCGGACCACCGCATCACGGCCACCGTCGATCGCTCGGGGCTGTGGGAGGCGCAGACGCCACAGGTCTTCGCGCGGGCCCTCCTCGAGCGCGCCATGGCGGCCGCGCCGCCGGGCCAGCCCACCGACGAGGCGGCGGTGGTCGAGGCGGCAGGGCATCCGGTCGCCGTCGTGCCCGGCTCCCCCCTGAACATCAAGATCACGTCGCGCGAGGACCTGCGCATGGCCGAGAAATGCCTCGAGGCGCTGCCGCGCCCGAGGCTGTCGGGGCCGGCCCATCCCTTCGGCGACGACGACCGCTGGCGCTGACTCCATGCCGCACGACCTGCTCGCCGATCTGGCCGCCCGCGGCCTCGTCCACCAGTCGACGGACCCGGCGGCGCTCGCCGGCTGGCTCCACACCCCCGGCCGCCGCATCTACTGCGGCTTCGACCCCACCTCCGACAGCCTGCACGTCGGGAGCCTGCTGCCGCTGACGGTGCTGCGGCGCGTGGCGCGGGCGGGTCACGAGGCGGTGGCGCTGCTCGGCGGTGCCACGGGGATGATCGGCGATCCCAGCGGCCGCAGCGAGGAGCGGAATCTCCTCTCCGCGGAGCAGCTCGCGGCCAACCTCGAGGGGATCGGCCGCCAGATCCGCGCCGTCCTCGCCGCCCCGGGGCCCGACGGGGCGCCGCCGACGGGGCGGGTGCACGTGGTCGACAACGCCGAGTGGATGCGCGGCGTGGGCTACCTCGCCTTCCTCCGCGACGTCGGCAAGCACGTGCCGCTGTCGCAGATGCTCGCCAAGGACTCGGTCCAATCGCGCCTCGACCGCGACGGCGGCCTGTCGTACACCGAGTTCAGCTACATGCTCCTGCAGGCGTGGGACTTCGTCCACCTCTCCGACCAGCTCGACTGCCGGGTCCAGTTCGGCGGCAGCGACCAGTGGGGCAACATCACCGCGGGCATCGACCTCGGCCGCCGGCTGCGCGGCCGGGAGCTCCACGCCGTCACCTGCCCGCTGCTGGTGAAGTCCGACGGCACGAAGATGGGCAAGACCGCCTCCGGCGCGGTGTGGCTCGACCCGCGGCGCACGAGCCCCTTCCGCTTCTACCAGTACTGGATCAACCTCGACGACGAGGACGCGGGGCGCTGCCTGCTGCGGCTCACCGAGCTGCCCCTCGAGGAGATCCACGCGCTCGACGGCCTGCGTGCCAGCGCCCCGGCCGCCCGCGATTCGCAGCGGCGCCTCGCGGAGGAGCTCACGCGGCTGGTCCACGGCGAGGCGGGGCTGGCCGCGGCCCGCCAGGCGACGGCGATCCTCTTCGGGCAGGAGATCGGCGGCCTCGACGACACCCAGCTCGCCGAGATCTTCGCCGACGTGCCCAGCCACGAGTTTCCCAGGGAGGCGCTCGCGGGGGAGGGCTTGGCGCTGGTGGAGGCGCTCCAGAAGACCGGCCTCGCGCAGAGCGCCTCCAAGGCCCGCCAGACGATCCAGCAGGGGGGCATCTCCGTCAACAACCGCCGCGAGTCCGACGTGGCCCGGCGGCTGTCTTCCGCCGACCTGGCGGGGGCGAGCATGCTCGTCCTGCGTTCGGGGAAGAAGTCGTACGCGCTGGTCCGCTTCCGCTGACGTCGGCCCCCAGGCCCCCCGTCTCTCTTGACCGGCGGCGGGAGAGGGCGTACTTGCTCCGCGGTGCCATCCCCAGGTCGCCCGGGAGCCGTTGCCATGCCACGCCGTCGCCGCGTCCGCCGGAGTCTCGCCGCCCTCGTCCTGGCCGCCGCCGCGTCCTTCGCGCCGCCGATGACGACCGCGCGGACCGACGAGCCACCCGAGCCCCCCGAGTCGTCCGAGCCGTCCGAAGCCGCCGTCGAACGCACGGGGATGCGGCCGCTGGGCGACCGTCTGGCGATCGAATTGCGGACGCGCCGCCCGGAGGACGTGGCCTTCCTCGGGCAGGTGGAACGGCTCGTGCGCGACGGGCGGCTGCCGGCGAAGGTCGTCACCTCGACCGCCGCCTGGGCCACGCGGCGTGGCAAGGCACGCCCCTTCCCGTCGTTCCGGCGGGCGCTCGAGATCCAGGCGGATCGCCTCGGCGTCTCCCTGGACGAGGAACCGTGACGAACCCGTCGCGCCGCGGCGGCGTCCGCGGCGCTCAGGCCCCCGGCGGCGTTGGCAGGCCGAGCAGGGCGTAGATCCGCTCGTCGGCGAGCGACCCGGCCACGAACGCGGTGCCGGAGAAATCGTGGCGGAGGCTGTGCCCGCCGGGCACGGCCACCACCGTGGCCCCGGAGGCGAGCCCGGCCCGGCAGCCGGTCTGCGAATCCTCGAGCACGAGCATGCGTCGCGGGGGCAGGCCCAGCGCCCGGGCGGCGGCGAGGTAGATCTCCGGATGGGGCTTCCCCTCGCGGACGTCGTCGCAGGTGAGCACGAATCCCATCCGCTCGAGCAGCCCCACCCGTCCGAGCACGTCGTGCGCGAAGTCGGGGCCGCTGCTGGTGGCCACGCCGTAGGGAATGCCGGCGGCGGCCAGTTCGTCCACGAGCGCCACGGCACCGGGCATCGGCGCGAGCCTCGTCTCGAGCAGGCCCAGGAAGATCGCCTTCGTCTCGGCGGCGAGCTGCTCGACGGTGTCGGCAAGCCCGTGCCATTCGATCATCACCCGCAGCGACACCTGCTGCGGCCGGCCCATCATCCGGTCGAGGAGTTCGGGCGTGAAGGCCTTGCCGCGGCGGCGCAGCAACTCGCTCCCGACGTCCTGGTAGAGATCCTCGGTGTTGACCAGGAGGCCGTCGAGATCGAAGGCGACGCCGCGCGGCGCGGCATCGGGGAGGGGCGTGGCGGGGTTCATGGCGTGTCGAGGGGGGGTTCGAGGCGGTAGACGGCGTAGGGGCCG
>CAISKG010000535.1 GCA_903885855.1 uncultured Planctomycetaceae bacterium | reverse complement strand
TGGTGCGCAACCGCATCGCCGCCGGCGAGCACGTCACGGAGCTCGATCGGGCGCTTGCGGCGCTCGACCGCGACGTGGCGGCGCACCTCAAGGGTCAGCTCATCCCCATGGAGTGGCTCCTCGGGCTCGGCGCGGTGTTCGTCACCGGCGCCGCCATGATCCTCTCCGGCCTCCTCCTGCCGGCGATGGTCACCGGCGGCCTGGCCTACGCCCTGGCGGCGCTGGGGCTGGTCGGCACGGGGCTGGCGTCGGTCGTCACCTGGACCCTCGACCGCTCCGCCAGCGAGCGCCTCGAGGCCGCCCGCCGCCAGGTGACCATGGCGCGCAAGCAGCGCGACGACGCGTCGGCCCAGTGCGCCCTGCTCGACAAGCGGCTCGACTCCTTCCGCTCCGCCTCCGAGCGCTGGCCCGGGGAGCATGCCCCGGCGCTCGAGCGCCGGCTGGCGGCGGCGCTGGCGGAGGTCGAGCGCCTCGAGGGCCTCGCCGCGCGCGAGGGCTCGATCCATCTCCTCGCCGACCGGGTGGAGGCGGCCCGCCAGGATCTCGCCCGGGCCCTCGAGGCCCGCTCGGCGGCGCGCGGCGCGTGGAAGCGGGCCCTCGAGGGCCGCGCCCTGCCCCCCACCCTCTCCCCCCTCGACGTCCGCCGCCTGGCCCGCCACCGGGCGGCGCTCGTGGCCCTCGACGAGGAGCGCCGCCGCACCTCGGAGGACGCCCGGCTCCGCCAGGAGGAGCTCGCCGCCGCCGGCCAGCGCGTCGAGGAGGTGATGGTGGAGTGCGACATGCTGCCCGAGGGCTCGCCGCTGGACCAGCTCGCCCAGCTGCGCGAGCGCCTCGAGCGCGAGACATCGTTCCACCGTCTCCGCGGGCGCATGACCGCGCGGCTCGAGCGCGCCCGGCGCCGCCACCGCGAGGCGCTGGCGCGCGTCAAGCTGGCCGAGAAGCGCGTGCGCGAGATCGTCGCCCGCTGGGGGGTGGAGACGGAGCAGGAGTTCCTGCCGCTGGTCGACCGGCGACCGGCCGCCGAGGAAGCGCGGCAGCGCTGCGTGGCCGCGGAGCGGGCCTGGATCGAGGCGCGCCGCCCGATCGCCGAGCTCGCCGACCTGGAGGACTGGCTCGCGGCGACGCGGCCGGTGACGCTCGAGCAGCGCCTCGCCGAGGCACACCTGGGGACGCTCGCCGCGCGCGAGGCGCTCGATCGCTGCCGCGATGCCCGCGCCGCCGCGGCGGAGGCCGTCGGGGCCGCGGCCCGCGACCACTCGACCGAGGGCCTGCAGGCGGAGATCGCCGCCGTCGAGCACGACCTCGACGCCCAGCTGCGCCGCCGGGGCATGCTCGACAGCGCCCGGGGGATGCTCGAGGCGGCCCGCGAGGCGTTCGCCCGCGACCATCAGCCGGCGGTGCTCCGCGAGGCGTCCCGCTGGCTCGATCGCCTCACCGAGGGGCATTACGACCGGATCACGACCTCGATCCACGAGGCCCGTCTCGAGATCCACGACCGCACCGGGATGGTGTGGAACCCCGACCGGCTCAGCCGCGGCACCCGCGAGCAGGCGTTCCTCGCGCTGCGCCTGGCGCTGGTGCGGGATCTCGAGCGCCACGGCGTGCACCTGCCGGTGGTGATCGACGACGCGCTGGTCAATTTCGACGACGCCCGCGCCCGCGCGGCCGCCCGGGCACTCGTCGATTTCGTCGCCGACCAGCCGCGCGAGCGGCAGATGATCGTGCTCACCTGCCACGCCCACGTGGCGGCGATCTTCCGCGACGTGGGAGCGCGCGTGCGCACGTTGTTCGACACCGAGATCCCGGTGGCGACGGCGCGGATCGCCGTGGTCGAGCCGGTGCAGCCGGCTCCCCCGCCCGCCGAGCCGGCGCCACGGCCGCGGGTGGTGGTCCATCATCTCGCCCCGGCGCCCGCCGCCCCGCTTCCGGCCCCGCCGCCGGCCGCGGCGTGGACGGCGCCCGTCGAGCCCGTGCCGGTGCGCCACTCGCGCGGCGGCCTCGGGTATCCCCGCGCCGCCGGGCCGCGGCTGCCCCATCCGACCGTCATCCATTCCGGCCATCTCGCCGGCCTGGGCTACGTCGGCATCGTCTCCCCCCCCAGCGCCGCCGAGCACGGGGCCACGCCTCCCACCCCGGTGGGCACCACGGCGGTGACCGCAGCCCCCAGCGGCCGCCCCTCGCGGCCCCTGGTGGAGCGGGTGGCTGGCGTGAGCGGGCCGGGAGAGGGCGACGGCGGCCCCGCGCCGCTGTCGGAGGAGCCGGCCGCCCCGCCGGCCACGAAGGCCCGCGCCCCGCGCCGGCCGCGCGGCCGCGCCGACTGACGCGTCAGTCGATCACCAGCGGCCAGATGCTGGCGAAGTCGTCGGTCCAGAGCGGGTAGCCCCAGCCCTTGCCGCAGGGATCGGCCGCGGCCTGGATGCCGTCACGCTCCAGGACGCGTGCGTCACGCGAGAGCAGCACCCAGGTGGAGGAGTAGATCCACCACTCGTCGCCGTCGCCGCCGCCGTCGGAGATCGACACCGCGGCGAGCCCGAAATGGTCCGCCAGTCGCTCCACGACCGGCGCCAGGTCGATGTAGCGGTTGGAGATGTGGACCGCGAGGATCCCGTCGGTGTCGAGGTGGGAGAGGTAGCCGACGAAGGCCTCACGCGTGAGGAGGTGGACGGGGATGGCGTCGCTCGAGAAGGCGTCGAGCGCGAGCACGTCGAAGCGCCGCGGCCGGCCCGCGGAGAGCTCGCGCTCCATCGACAGGCGGGCGTCCCCCATCACCACCTCGACGTCGGCCTCGCATTCCGCGAGGAAGGTGAAGCGGCGGTCGGCGAGGTCGCGGATGGCCGGGTTGATCTCGTAGATGCACAGCGCGTCGCCCCGCCGCGCGTAGGCGGCGATCGTGCCCACGCCGAGGCCCACGAGCCCGAGGCGGCGCGGCTCCTTCCAGCCCTCGCCGTCGTCGAGACTGTCGATCGCCCGTCCCACGCCGCTGGTGGTCGAGTAATAGGTGGTGGCGATGCCCGTCCGGCCGGGGGAGACCAGCTGCAGGCCGTGGGTGGTGGCACCGTGGACGAGGAGCCGGTGGGGCTCGCGCTCGGCGTCGGCGGCGGGCTCGAGCACCTCGAGGGTGCCGTAGAAATTGCGGCTCCGCTCCACGACGCGCTCGCGGCCGTCGGCCGCCAGGGCGGCGAAGGCGCCCCCCGCCGCGCCGGCCAGGAGCATCACGAACCCGCCGGCCGCGGGCCGCCACGGGCCGCCGATCCGGCGGCGCCAGGGATCGCTCATGCAGGCCACGAACGCCAGCGCGAATCCCCCCACCCACGGCGCCGCCACGGGGAGGAAGTGCCGCGCCTCCGCCGTCAGCGTCATCCCGCCGTTGCAGAGGCTGCGCAGCCACGGCAGCAGCGCCACGCCGACGATCGTCCCCAGGCCGACCGCCAGCGGGATCGCGCGGCTGCGGTGGCGGAAGGAGAGGATTCCGAGGGCCACGATCATCATCCACAGCCCCACGGGGAGCTCGTGATCGTCGTCGAACACCGCGGGCGCCACCACCGCCACCGCCAGCCCGCCGAGGGCCCCGCCGGCGGCGAGCGACAGGTAGTAGGCGGTGAGGCGCTCGACCGGCGGCCGGAGACGGTAGAGCTCGCCGTGGCAGACCATGCAGGCGGCGGCGAGCGTGGCGAGGTGGATCGTCACCTGGTGGCGCAGCGGCACCGCGTTGCCCGATGCGAGCACCTGCCAGCTCGCCACCACGCCGAGGGCCGCGAGGAAGACGAAGGGCGCACGGCGGTACCAGAAGGCGTGATCGAAGCAGACGATGAAGGTCGCCAGGTAGACCGCCAGCGGCAGCACCCACAACAGCGGCATCGCGGCCACGTCCTGGCAGAGGCGCGTCGTCGTCGCCGCCAGCAGCACCGAGGCGATCGCCGGGAGGAGGACCCAGAGGATGCCGTCGCCCCGCTCGGGCGTCTCGCCCCCACCCGCCGCGGCACCGTCCTCCGCCGCGGCGGCCGCGCCTCCGCGCGTCCGCCGCCACACCGCCACGGCACAGACCGCCACGAAGAGGGCGAACACCGCCACCCCGGCCGACCAGGCGAGGGCCTGCGCGGCCCGCGGCAGCCGCGGCTCGACGACGAAGGGGTAGCCGACGAGCGCCAGGAGCGAGCCGACGTTGGAGAGGGCGTAGAGCCGGTAGGGGGAGGCGCCGGGCCGCACCAGGCTGAACCAGCGCTGCAGGAGCGGGCCGGTGGCCGAGAGGGCGACGTAGGGGAGGCCGATCGTCGCGGTGAGCAGGAGGAGGATCGAGCGCACCGGATCGTCGCCCGGCCGCGGCCGCCACCCCTCGCCGGGGGCCAGCGGCAGGAAGCACAGCGCCCCGACGAGCACCGCCGCGTGCAGCAGCGCCTGCGTGCGCGGCCGGAAGCGCGACGAGAGGAGGTGGGCGTAGGCGTAGCCCGCCAGGAGCATGCCCTGGAAGAAGAGGAGGCAGGCGGTCCACACCCCCGGGCCGCCGCCGTACCAGGGAAGCACGTACTTCCCCACGAGCGGCTGCCCGAGGAACACGAGGAAGGCACCGGTGAAGATCGCCAGCGCGAACGGCAGCATCACGACCCCGCCCGGGAGACCCCTCGCCACCGGGATTCGCCGATCCGCGGTCCCGTCGCCAACGCCTCGATCGACGTCCCCGCCCCTACACCACCTCGGCGACCTCGCCGATGTCGCGCCGGTACCGCTGCCGCATGCTCGCCAGGAGGAGGCCGAGGTAGGCGTTGGCTCCGAGCGAGAGGAAGAGCGTCAGCAGGCTGCCGATGAGCAGCGGCCAGGGCTTGTTCACCACCGACGCCGCGGTGCCCGATTCGATGGAGCCCCCCTTGGCGGCGACGGTCGTCACCGGCGTCCGCGGGCGCGAGGCCGCCTCCTGCACGGAGCGCTCCACCGCGGCGGGCCAGGAATCGGCCACGAAGATCCGCACGCGCCGCACGTCGCGGGCGTCGGCGGGCACGTCGCTGGTGAGGGTGTACGGGGTCTTGGCGTCGCGCACCAGATCCGGCTCGACGCGCACCAGGTAGTCGCCCCCGCCGCCGTCGGTGGGCACGTAGGCGGCCTCGATCCCCATCATGAGCATGCCGGCGAGGAGGATGAGCGTGTCGAACAGCATCCGTATGGTCTCCTGGGAAGTCCCCGTGTCAGGAGGATTTCAACCTCTCGTCGGCGGTTTGTGCAACCGCACTCCCCGGCGCGGTCGCCGCGGGGTCGGGGGAAGCCTCCCCCAGGCTCACCAGCTCCGTCTGCAGCATCGTGAGAGCGGCCTGGAGGAAGGCCACGGCGATCGGGCCCACGAAGATCCCGATCGGCCCCAGCGCCCCCACGCCGCCGAGCACGCTGAGCAGGGCCAGCAGGGGGTGGAGCTTCGACTGGCCGTGGAGCACGATCGGCTTGATGACGTTGTCGACCGTGGAGACGACGCACAGCCCCCACAGGGCCAGCCCGGCCGCCGCCAGCGTGTGCTTGGCGACGAACAGCAGGTACAGGCTGGCCGACCCCCACACCGCCGCGGCACCGACGAAGGGGACGAGGGCCCCGAAGAAGGTGAGGAGCGTGAGCAGGAAGACGTTCCCCAGGCCCGCGACCCAGAAGCCGAAGCCGGCCAGGAAGGCCTGCACGATCGCGGCCAGGAGGGTCGAGCTGACCACCGCCCGGCTCACCTCCTCGAACTCCTGCAGGAGCTGCCACTGGTAGCGGGGATCGAGGGGGATGAGGCGCATCACCGCGGCGAGCATCCGCCGGCCGTCGGCGAGGAAATAGAAGAGCGCCACCGTCATCACCACCAGCCCGATGAGCCCCTTGGCGACGACCACCGGCGTGCGGGTGGCGACCGGCTCGATCCATTCCTTGCCGATGCTCTTGAGCTCGTCGACCACCGATTCCGCGGTCAGGTGCAGGCCGGTGGCGTCGTTGACCCGCTCGACCAGGCCGGCGAGCGTCTCCTCGACGCCCAGCTCGTCGGGATTGCGGTACATGGCCACCGCGTCGCCGCCGGCGCGGGCCACCAGCAGCACCAGCGGCACGAGGACGATCACCAGCACGAAGAGCGTCGTGAGCAGCGCCGCCACCCATTCCGGGGCCGCGATCCGGTCGCGCAGTCGCCGGTGGAGCGGCCCGAAGATCACCACCAGCATCGCCGCCAGCAGGAGCGGGAGGAGGAAGCTCGACATCACCCGCAGCGAGAGGAGCCCGAACACCGCCACCAGCGACACGAGGACGGCGAACGACACCATCCGCGCGGTGCGGCGCGGCGGCGAATCGGCGATGACGGCGTGGCGCTCGGGCATACGGGGCATGGGGAGGTGCGTCGCTCGGGGGCGCGTTCGGCGGGGCGGCGGGGAAAAGAGTCTACGCTCGGCCTGCCGCGAGCGCCGACGCGCGGCCGCGACGACCGCCGTGGCGGCGGCGGAGGGGGACGGGTATCCTTGCCCCGCCGCCCGTCCCCCTCCCGGCACGCTCCATGCCCGCGCCCCCCTCCCCGCCGCCGGACCTGTCGGTCGTCGTGCCGGTGCGGAACGAGGCGGGCAACATCGGCCCCCTGCTCGCCGAGATCGGGCGCGTCCTCGACGCGGCGGGGATCGCCTGGGAAGCGATCGTCGTCGACGACGGCTCCACCGACGCCTCGTGGGGGGAGATCGCCGCCGCGTCCGCCGCCGACCCGCGGGTGGCGGGGATCCGGCGCGCGACGGGCGCCGGCAAGTCGGCGGCGCTGATGGACGGCTTCGCACGCTGCCGCGGGCCCCGGATCGCGATGCTCGACGGCGACGGCCAGGACGATCCGGCCGAGATCCCCGCCATGCTCGCGCTCTTGGCCGATCCCCCTCCGCGGCCGCCCCGGCGCCGACATCGTCAACGGCTGGAAGACGCCGCGCCTCGACCCCTGGCACAAGACGCTCCCCTCGCGCGTCTTCAACGGGCTGCTGGGGCTCGCGAGCGGGCTGTGGCTCCACGACCACAATTGCGGCCTCAAGGTCTTCCGTGCCGAGGCGGCGCGGTCGCTGGCGCTGTCGGGCGACATGCACCGCTTCATCACCGTGCTCGCCGCCGCCGCCGGCCACACCGTCGTGGAGAAGGCGGTGCGCCACCGGCCGCGCCGCCACGGCCGCTCCAAGTACGGCTTCACGCGCTTCTTCACGGGGCTTCTCGACCTGGCCCGGATCTCGGGGCGCATCCGCCCGGGCGCCGCCGCGCCGCCGGCCCCCTCCCACCGGTCGCGCGCCCGTCGGCAGGTGTACCGGATCCTCGGGGCGGTGGCCCTGGGGGCGCTCCTGGGCCGGATCGGCGCCGTGTCGAGCGTCGACCGGATCGCCCTGGAGCGCCGGCTGGTGGCGGAGGCGGAGACCAAGGCCCGCGCCGCGGAGGCGGCCGGGGGGCCGACCGTCGATCCGGTCGCGATCGCCCGCTCCGTCGAGCGCGGGAAGCGCCTCCTGCGCCCGTTCCTTTCCGCCAACGACCGCAGCCGCTGGGCCACGGTGCGGGCGCTGGTCGAGCAGGGCACCTTCGCCATCGACGGGATCGTCGCCGAGCCCGGCTGGGACACCATCGACGCGGTCGCCCACGACGACGGCACGGGGCGCGTGCGCCTCTACTCGAGCAAGCCGCCGCTGCTGGCGATCCTCTGCGCCGTCCCCTACTGGATCGTGCATCGATCGACGGGCTGGACGCTCGGCGACCATCCCTTCGAGGTGGGCCGGGGGCTCCTGGTGGTGGTGAGCCTCGTCCCCTTCGCCCTCCTCCTGGCGGCCGCCTTCCGCCTCGTCGAGGCGTGCGGCGAGACCGACTGGGGGCGGATGTGGGGCGCGGCGCTCGTTGCCTTCGGCACGCTGCTCTCGACCTTCGCCGTGTCGCTCACCAACCACCTCCCCGCGGCGGCCTGTGCGGCCTGGAGCGCGTGGTTGCTCCTTCGCATCCTCCGCGGCGACGCCGGTCCGGGGATCGGGGCCGCCGCCGGAGCGCTGGCGGCGCTCGCCGCGGCGTTCGATCTGCCGGCCCTGGCCTGGACGGCCTGCGTCCTCGGCCTCATCGCGCTGCATCGCCCGCGGCACGCGGCCCTGGCGGCCGCCGGCGCCGCGGCGGTGGCGGCGCTGGCCCTGGGGACGAACCTCGCCGCCCACGGCTCGCTCTTCCCCCCCTACGCGCATCGCGCGGCCGCCCCGGACCACGCTCCGCGGCCTCCCGACGACCCGGCCGCGGGCGACGTCGCCGACCCCGACAACTGGTACGACTACGCCCTCACGCTCCCGGGCGGGAAGCGCCTGGTGAGCTACTGGCGCGATCCCAAGGGGGTCGATCGGGGGGAGCCGTCGGCGCTGGTCTACGCCTTCCACGCCACCGTCGGCCACCACGGCATCCTCTCCCTCACCCCCGCCTGGCTGCTGCTCCCCTGGGGCCTCGCGCGTCTGGTCGCGCCGCGGCGGCGCGGCCGCCCGGGGCAGGCGTCGCTGGCGCTGGCGATCGCCGCGGTGTCGGTGGTCGTGGTGGCCTTCTACCTCCTCCGGCCCCCCATCGACCGCAACTACGGCGGCGTGTCGAGCGGATTCCGCTGGGTGCTGTGGCTGGCGCCGTTGTGGGCGGCCGCCGTCGTGCCCGCCGCCGACGAGCTGTCACGCTCCCGCGCCGGGCGGGCGCTGGCCCTGCTGCTCGTGGGGTTGTCGGTGCTGAGCGTGGCCTACCCCACCTGGAATCCCTGGTCGCCCCCCTGGATCGAGCAGTGGATCCGGCACGTGGCGGCCGGTCAGGCCGGCGGCTGACCGCCGCGCGGCGCGACGAACAACGCGCAGCGCAGCGGCCCGGCCTCGACGGCCCGGCGGAAGGCCTCAAGCACCACCCACAGCCCCACTTTGTCGTCCATCGCCGGCGCCGCCACCAGATCGCGCCGCAGCGGCCAGACGCGCAGTT
>CAISKG010000534.1 GCA_903885855.1 uncultured Planctomycetaceae bacterium | reverse complement strand
GGTCAAGGTCACGCACAGCCGCGTGCGCCGCAAGCGCATGGGCCACATCGAGCTGGCCGCGCCGGTGGTGCACATCTGGTTCTTCAAGGCCATGCCCAGCCGTCTGGGCGCCCTGCTCGACATGAAGACGTCGAGCCTGGAGAAGGTGATCTACTTCCAGGATTACGTCGTCCTCGACCCGAAGGACACGCCCCTCAAGCGGCAGCAGCTGCTCACGGAGGAGGAGTTCCGCAACGCCCGTGACACCTACGGGGAGACCGGCTTCGAGGCCGAGATGGGCGCCGACGCCGTCCGCAAGCTGCTCCTGGGGCTCGATCTGGTCACGCTCTCGCGCGATCTGCGCGTGGAACTGCAGACGACCAATTCCAAGCAGAAGAAGAAGGATCTCGTCAACCGGCTGAAGATCGTCGAGGCGATCCGCGACAGCGAGAACAAGCCGGAGTGGATGGTGCTCGACGTGATCCCGGTGATCCCGCCCGACCTCCGCCCGCTGGTCATGCTCGACAGCGGCAACTTCGCCACCAGCGACCTCAACGACCTCTACCGCCGGATCATCAACCGCAACAACCGGCTCAAGAAGCTCGTCGACCTCAACGCCCCCGAGGTGATCATCCGCAACGAGAAGCGGATGCTGCAGCAGTCGGTCGACGCCCTCTTCGACAACAACCGCTGCAAGCGGCCGGTGCTCGCCTCGAGCAACCGCCCGCTCAAGAGCCTGACCGACATGATCAAGGGGAAGCAGGGGCGCTTCCGCGAGAATCTCCTCGGCAAGCGCGTCGACTACTCCGCCCGGAGCGTGATCGTGGTCGGGCCGACGCTGCGCCTCCACCAGTGCGGCCTGCCGAAGAAGATCGCGCTGGAGCTCTACCAGCCGTTCATCATCCGGCGGCTCAAGGAGCTCGGCCACGCCGACACGATCAAGAGCGCCAAGAAGATGCTCGAGCGCAAGGACGCCGAGGTCTGGGACATCCTCGAGGAGGTGATCCGCAACCACCCGGTGCTCCTCAATCGCGCCCCGACCCTCCACCGCATGGGCATCCAGGCCTTCGAGCCGATCCTCGTCGAGGGCAACGCGATCAAGCTCCATCCGCTGGTCTGCAAGGGCTTCAACGCCGACTTCGACGGCGACCAGATGGCGGTCCATCTGCCGCTGTCGATCGAGGCCCAGGTCGAGGCCCACACGCTGATGCTCTCGACCAACAACATCTTCAGCCCCGCCAACGGCGCGCCGATCATCAGCCCCTCGCAGGACGTGGTGATGGGGTGCT
Organism: uncultured Planctomycetaceae bacterium; assembly: GCA_903885855.1. GTDB lineage: Bacteria > Planctomycetota > Planctomycetia > Pirellulales > UBA1268 > QWOP01. Next base: position 7,087 of record CAISKG010000534.1, on the reverse strand, counting down.
ACTACCTCACCATGCAGCTCCCCGACCGGCCGGGGCAGGGGATGGTGTTCAAGAGCTTCGAGGAGGTGGAGCTGGCCCATTCCCTCGGCAAGGTCGACACCCACGCCAAGATCAGGGTCCGCCTCCCGGCGCACCAGCGGCTCAAGACCGACGAGGGGGTCCCCTCCACGCCGGGCGCGATCATCGAGACCACGGCCGGCCGCGTGCTGTTCAACTCCGTCCTCCCCCGCGGGATGCTCTTCTACAACATCCCGATGCGCTCGAGCGAGCTGGCGCGCGTCATCTCCGACTGCTACCAGGCCCTCGGCCGGCGGCGCACGATCGACCTCCTCGACGACATGAACCGCGTCGGCTTCAAGTGGAGCACCAAGAGCGGCCTGTCGTTCGCCACCGACGACCTCATCACCCCCACCGGCAAGGTGAAGCACATCGGCGAGGCCGAGAGCACCGTCAAGAAGATCAACACCCGCTACCGCAAGGGGGTGATCACCGACGGCGAGCGCTACAACTCCGTCCTCGACGCCTGGACGCACGCCCGCGAGGAGATCACCAAGGAGATGATGGGGGCGCTGGAGAAGGACACGGCCAGCGCCGGCCGGCCCGACGGCTACGTGAATCCGATCTACCTGATGGCCCACTCCGGCGCCCGAGGCGGCGTGGAACAGATCCGCCAGCTGGCCGGCATGCGAGGCCTGATGGCGAAGCCGTCGGGCAAGATCATCGAGACGCCCATCAAGGCCAACTTCCGCGAGGGGCTGACCGTCCTCGAGTACTTCAGCTCCACCCACGGCGCCCGCAAGGGTCTGGCCGACACGGCCCTCAAGACCGCCGACTCGGGCTATCTGACGCGCAAGCTCGCCGACGTCGCGCAGAACGTCGTCGTGACGATGCACGACTGCGGCACCGCGCAGGGGATCGAGAAGGGGGTCATCTACCGCGGCGAGAAGGTCGAGGTGCGCCTCGCCGACAGTCTCCGCGGCCGCGTCAGCCGGGATCCGATCAAGCATCCGATCACCGGGCAGCCGGTGGTCGCCGAGGACGAGCTGATCACCCCCACCATCGCCCGCCAGATCGAGGAGCTCGGCCTCGACAAGGTGCGCGTCCGCAGCCCGCTGACCTGCGAGGCGGCCCTCGGCGTCTGCCGGCTCTGCTACGGCATGGATCTCTCCACGGGGTCGCTCGTCGAGGAGGGGATGGCGGTCGGGATCATCGCCGCCCAGAGCATCGGCGAGCCGGGCACGCAGCTCACCATGCGCACCTTCCACATCGGCGGCGTCGGCCAGCGCGCCCTCGAGGAGAACCAGAGCAAGGCCCGCCGCGCCGGCGTGGTGCGTTTCACCCGCCTGCGCAGCGTGCAGGACGAGAGCGGCCAGCAGGTCGTCCTCGCCCGCAACGGCGAGATCACGATCTCCGACGTGAAGGGGAACGACCTCGAGAAGTTCGACGTCCCCGCCGGCGCCATCCTCAAGGTCAGGGAGGGCGACGACGTGAAGGCCGGGACCGTGCTCCTCCAGTGGGACCCGCACTCCATCCCGATCCTCACCGAGGTCTCGGGCCGCGTCCGCTACGAGGACGTCATCGAGGGGGAGACGGTCCGTGTCGAGAAGGACCCCAGCGGCCACGAGCGGCGCATCGTCATGGAGCACCGCGGCGACAAGCACCCGCAGATCGTGCTCCTCGACGAGGAGGGCAAGACGCTCGGCGCCTACTATCTCCCCGAGAAGGCCTACATCGAGGTCTCCGAGGGGGAGAACGTGAAGGCCGGCCACATCCTCGCCAAGACGCCGCGCGAGGCGTCGGGCACGCAGGACATCACCGGCGGTCTGCCGCGCGTGACGGAGATCTTCGAGGCCCGCAAGCCCAAGGACCCGGCGATCATGGCCGAGATCGGCGGCCGGGTGGAGGTGAAGGGGGAGAAGCGCCGCGGCAAGCGGACGATCATCGTCCGCCACGAGAACGGCGACGAGTACGAGCACCTCGTCACGCAGGGCAAGCACATGCGCGTGCACACCGGCGACGAAGTCAAGGCGGGCGAGGCGCTCGTCGACGGCCCGCTGGTGCCGCACGACATCCTCCGCATCTCCGGCGAGGACGAGGTGCAGAAGTACCTCGTCCGCGAGATCCAGAACGTCTACCGCAGCCAGCGCGTCGACATCGACGACAAGCACATCGAGATCATCGTGGCGCAGATGCTGCGCAAGGTGAAGATCGAGAACGTCGGCGACACGACCCTCCTGCCGGGCAGCGTGATGGACAAGTTCGAGTTCCGCCAGGTGAACGACCGGGTGGCCGGGAGCGTGAAGATCACGGAACGGGGCGACAGCGAGTTCGCGGTGGGGAGCATCGTTCCGAAGGATTATCTGGCCGAGGCCAACGCCAAGATCGAGGCCCTCGGAGGCACCCCCGCCAAGGGCACCAAGCCCAAGGCGGCCACCGCCAGCACGCAGCTGCTCGGGATCACCAAGGCGAGCGTGCAGAGCTCGAGCTTCATCTCCGCCGCGAGCTTCCAGGAGACGACGAAGGTCCTCACGGAGGCCGCCCTGGCCGGCAAGGTGGACAACCTCGTCGGCCTGAAGGAGAACGTGATCCTCGGCCACCTCATCCCGGCCGGGACCGGCTTCAACACCTTCCAGAGCTCCGAGGTGCGCGTCCGGCCCGAGGCGCTCGACGCGCTGCGGGGCGGCGGCGGGACCACGCTCGCGCAGCAGTTCCCGCTGCTGGAGTCGCAGCCCTCGGCCGACGAAGCCCGACCGGCGGGCGCATCGGACGCCGCGGCGCTGCCCGATCCCGACAGCGAAGGGCTGTGACCGGGCCGGCGGTGACGGCGGGTACGGTTCTGCGGGTGGCGCCGAAGGCGTTGGGCCGGAGGGGCCCGACGGGTCGATGACCCGGGGGATCCTCGCAGCCCCCCGCTGGAGTCGCGCCGATGCTCCTTTCCCCCCTGTCGCTCCGATCCCGCCTCGCGGGGGCGTGCATCGTCGCCGCCTTCGCCGCACCGCTGGCCGCGGCCCGCCCGGTGTCCGGCCAGGTGGTGCCCTACAACCCCTACGCCGACAGCCAGGACCCGACCCCGCCGGTGCTGCCCGACGGCACCATCCACTGGGGCACGTTCTACAAGTCGGCCGCGATGCAGAAGGCCTACGAGCGTCTCTGGAACCTCGGTGCCTGCCGCAACACCAACAAGGCGATCACGATCCCGGTCCAGAACAACCGGCTCTCGATCGACGGCCTTCCCGAAGGAAAGCACCGCGGCGTGGTCAAGGCGGTGGCGGGGACCAACGCCGGCGGCCTGCTGGCCTTCGTGGAGCCCGACGCCGACGGGCAGGGGGCGCTGGAACGGGTGGCGATCCTGCACCCTGCCGGTGTGTCGCGCGTCGAGGTGTCGGGGGCGGCCCCGGCGGCCTTCCTCAAGCCGGGGATGATGGTCCGTTTCCAGGCGACCGTCGACGCACGGGGACGGGCCAGCGCGCCGGTGGGCGTGTTCCACGTCGTCGCCCCCGCCTCCGAGGCCAAGCCGATGGCCGTGACCGCGGGCAGCGAGGGGCTGATCGTGGGCCGCGTCGTCTCGCTGCAGCCCCGCGTCATGTCGGTGCGCGTCGATGCCGGCAGGATCCGCCGCCTCACCGTTCCGCTGGCCGACGACGTGGTGGTCGAGGTGCAGACGTCGGAGGTGGCCCTGGCGAGCCCCGGCGACAGCGTGGAGATCGAGGGGCGTCTGTGGTCCGGGGAAGGGTCGCTGGGCGACGGATCGGTGTTCGCCGACCGCATCCGTGTGCTCAAGCAGCTCCCGGCCGACCCCCGCCGCGAGAACGCGGGCCCCGGCGCGACCGACGTCGGGGCGCGATAGCCCGAGCGCCGCGCGAGAACGTCGAACCATGGCCACCCCGCGACGAGGATCGCCCAAGGACGTGCTCGTGCCCGTCGCGGTGGGGCTGCTCGCCGTGGTCCTGGTGTGGGCGGTGACGCGGCCCGCGGGGAGGCCGCGGGGCGAACGCAGGCCGCCGCGCGGCGCCGCGGGCCCGCGCTTCACCGACACCGAGCCGGCCGTCGCCGCGGCCCCCGGTACCGCCGCGGAGGCCCCGGAGGGGATGGTGTGGATCCCGGGGGGCGAGTTCTCGATGGGCTGCGAGGATCCGCGCGGCAAGCCCTTCGGCGGCCGCGACCCGATGCCCGACGCCCAGCCGATCCACCGCGTGGTCGTCGCCCCCTTCTGGATGGACCGGACCGAGGTCACCAACGACCAATTCGCGGCCTTCGTCGCCGCCACCGGCTACGTCACGGTGGCCGAGACTCCCCCGCGGGCCGAGGACTTTCCCGGCGCTCCCCCGGAGAATCTCGTCGCGGGGTCGATCGTCTTCAGCCCGCCGGACGGCCCCATCCCGCTCGACAACCACTACGTCTGGTGGCAATACGTGGCCGGCGCCGACTGGCGCCATCCCGGCGGCCCGGGCACGTCCATCGACGGCCACGGCGGCGATCCGGTGGTGCAGATCGCGTGGGCCGACGCCGCGGCCTACGCCCAGTGGGCCGGCAAGCGTCTGCCGACCGAGGCGGAGTGGGAGTTCGCCGCGCGCGGTGGGCTGTCCGGGGCGATGTATCCCTGGGGAGACGAATTCCTCCCCGACGGCGACGCGATGGCCAACACCTGGCAGGGGAGGTTTCCCCACGAGAACACGGCCCGCGACGGGTTCACCGGGGCGGCTCCGGTCGGATCCTTCCCTCCCAACGCCTACGGACTCCACGACGTGTCGGGCAACGTCTGGGAATGGTGCGCCGACTGGTACCGCCCCGACACCTACCAGCGCGACGCCGCCGCCGGTTCGCCGACGCGCGATCCGCGGGGGCCCGAGTCGAGCCACGATCCCCAGGAGCCGGGCCAGGCCAAACGCGTCCTCCGCGGGGGCTCGTTCCTCTGCACCGAGCAGTACTGCTCGCGCTACATCGTCGGCACGCGCGGCAAGGGGGAGGTGTCGTCGGGCGCCAACCACATCGGCTTCCGCTGCGTGCGCTCGGCCGGCCGCTGATCGCCCGCGGGGAACGTCATCCCGGACGCCGCTCCGCGTCGGACGGCGACGTGCGGCCCAGCGCGACGTCCCGGAAGCGCTCCCAGGGGAGCGTGTTGACGACGTCGGCCGCGGCGAGCCCCGCCCGGCGCGCCTGGAGCACGCCGCAGCGCATCACCTCGAGGCCGCGCACCGAGTGGGCGTCGGTCGAGATGACGACGCGCACGCCCGCCCGGCAGGCCGCGGCGGCGAGGTGATCGTCGAGATCGAGGCGGTGCGGGTTGGCGTTGATCTCGAGGAACGTGCCGGTGCGGGCGGCGGCCGCGATCACCGCCTCGATGTCCACGTCGTAGGCCGGGCGGCGGTTGATGAGGCGGCCCGTGGGATGGCCGATGACGTTCACCGCCGGATGCTCCACCGCCTCGACGATCCGGGCGGTGATCCGCTCGCGCGGCTGCGACTGTCCGTAATGGAGGCTCGCCACCACCCAGTCGGCCTCCGCCAGCAGGGCGTCGGGAAGGTCGAGGCCGCCGCGCTCGAGCATGTCGACCTCGATCCCCTTGAGGACGACGATGGGCGCGGGGCCGTCGGCGGCCAGCGCGGCGTTGAGCGCGTCGATCCGCTCCCACTGCCGGCGCAGGCGTGTCTCGTCGAGGCCCCTGGCCATGGTCACCCGCTGGCCGTGGTCGGTGATGGCCACGTACTCGAGCCCTCGGCGGATCGCGGCGGCGACCATGTCGGCGAGCGTGTCCTCGCCGTCGGTGTCGGTGGTGTGCATGTGGAGGTCGCCGCGCATGTCGGCCGCCTCCACCAGCCGCGGCAGGCGCCCCTCGGCGGCGAGCCTGACCTCGCCGCGGCCCTCGCGGAGCTCCGGCGGGATCCAGTCCAGCCCCAGCGCCCGGTAGATCGCCTCCTCCGTGGTCGCCTCCGGAGGCTCGAGGTCCGCCGATTCCAGCCGCCGCAGCCCGTACTCGTTGAGGGTCCAGCCGAGGTCGCGGGCGCGGGAGCGGAGCTGGACGTTGTGCTCCTTCGACCCGGTGAAATACTGCCAGGCCGCGCCGAAGGCGGGGGCCGCGACGACACGGAGGTCGACCTGCGTGCCTCCCGGCCCGCGCAGGCTCGTCTTGGTGCCGCCCGACAGGAGCACCTCCCCGGCGTGCTCCCAGCGGCGGAAGTGCTCCATCACGGCGGCGGCGTCGTCGGCGATGGCGACCAGATCGAGGTCGCCGACGGTCTCCCTCCCGCGCCGCCAGCTCCCCGCCCCCTCGACGCGCTCCACCGCCGGGCAGCGCCGCATCCACTCCAGGAGCCCCGCCACCAGCGCGTCGGCCTCCTCCCACAGCCGGCGTTCGTCGGCATGCTCGCGCACGAACGCCAGGCTCTTGAGGATCGCCGCCTCGGTCTTCTCGCCGAAGCCCTTCACGCCCCGCACGCGCCCCTCGCGGCAGGCGGCGGCGAGATCGTCGAGCGTTTCCAGGCCCAGCCCCTCGACGAGCGCGCGCACCTTCTTGGGCCCGAGCCCCGGAACCCGCAGCATGGCGAAGACCCCGGCGGGCACGCCGGCGGCCGCCTCGTCGAGCGCGGGGAGCCGGCCGGTGTCGAGGATCGTGCCGATCTTCGCCGCCAGGTCGGCCCCGATCCCCTCCAGATCCTCGAGCGACCGCGACGGGTCGGCGCGGATCGTCGCCAGGGGCTCCACCAGGCTCTCCACGATCCGCGCCGCGTTGCGGTAGGCACGGACGCGGAACGCGTTCTCACCCCGGTATTCGAGGAGGTCGGCGAGCGAGGCGAAGAGGGCGGCGACGTCGGCGTTGGTCACGGGGTCGTTCCGACGGTCGGACCGGCCCCGCTCACTGCTGCGGCCGCCCGGGGAGCGCCGCCGTGGGGAGGCGCGGAGGGACCACCTGCCAGGAGGTGGTGTGGGCGGTGGGGTCGAGCAGGCGGGGGAAGGCCCCGGTGGTCGTCCCGGGACCGGCCCCGGGCACGGTCGGCATCGTACCGGCCGGACCGGCGGAAGGGGATGCGGGCTGCGGTGACGCCGGCCGGATGGGGATCGGAACCAGCCGCGGCGCCGTGGCGGTCCC
>CAISKG010000533.1 GCA_903885855.1 uncultured Planctomycetaceae bacterium | reverse complement strand
GCTCGACGAGTTCGGCGGCCGCTGGGGGAGGCTGTGCCATGCCTGAGCGGGATCCCGCCGCCGCCGTGCCGGGGCGCTGGTCGACCATCGCGCTGGCCGCCACCGCCTGCATCGCCGTCGAGGCCGCCCTCACGCCGCCGGGGCTCGGATCGCCGGGCACGTTCGCGGCCACGGCCGCGGCGCTGGTCGCCCTCGGCCTCCTGGCCGCCCGGCTCATCGAGCGCCATCGGCCGACCCTCGGCGCCACCGCCCCCGGTGCCTGCGCGTGGGTCGCCGCCGGCGCCACCGGCGCGCTGGCCGTGGAGACGCTCATCCGCGTCGCCTGCGGCTCGCCCCCCCTGCTCGACGTCGTCTTCCTGGGCTTCCTCCGCGACACCGTCGTCGCGCTGGCCCTGCTGGCCCACCACCCCGGCGTGCGGCGCGCCTGCGGGGGGCTGGCCGCGTTCCTCGTGCTCGCCGCCTCCGCCGAGGCGGCCGACGCGCGCTTCCAGGGCTTCGTGGCGCTCTTCGCCGGGATCGGCGTGTGGTGGCTCCTGGCCCACCACTGGCAGTCGCTGCAGGGGGCGGTCACCGCGGGGAAGCGCGTCTCGATGCCGCGCCGCTGGGCCGCGGGGCTCCCCGCCGCGGCACTCGTCCTTCCCATCCTCCTGCCCGCCTCGGCGCTGTCGCTGCGTGCCCTCGACGGCTTCATGCCCGCCTCCGGCGGCCAGCGCACGGCCTCGCTCTCGGCGCGCAGCGGCGTCGGCGACGGCGACGCGCTCGTCAAGGGGCTCGACGACATCCGCAGCTTCGGCCCGATCGAGGACGCCCCCTTCCTCAACTCCCACGAGCCGTCGCTCTACGACATGTTCGACGACCGCTACAGCGAGCCGGAGACCGCGCGCACCCAGCGGGCGGTGTCGCTCCCATTCCAGCAGACGCCCTCGGGCGAGGAATCGGAGATGGCGCAGTCGCGCCGCGCGGCGCGGGAGTTTTCCACGGTGCGGCGGCCGGGCGGGCAGGCGCGGCAGCTGCCGGCCGACCTGGAGAGCCCGGCGGTCTTCCATCTCAAGGGGCGCGTGCCGCTCCACCTCCGCCTCGAGACCTTCGCGCGCTACGACGGCGTCGCCTGGGAGCCCGAGCCGGCCCCCGCCGAGCCGCCCGCCACGGCGATGGAGCCGGTGAAGGGGAGGCCGTGGCTGCGGATCGCCGTCGCGCCGTCCGGCGACGACCACCATGCCCCGGCCGAGACGCACGCGGTGAAGGTGGTGCGCATCGACGGCAACCGCATCCCCGCCCCCAATCAGCTGACCGCCATCCACATCGACCACGTCGACCGGGCCGACTTCTTCCGCTGGGAGCAGCCCGGCGTGGTGGCCCTCGACCGCGAGAGCATCCCCGACCAGCTCGTGATCCACCTCCAGTCGCGGGTCGTCGACCGCCGCCGCCTGGCACGCTCCCTCCCCTTCCTCCCGCCGGGCCGCGACGAATACCGGCAGACCGGCGACGACGTGCGCTCGCTCGAGGTGCGTGCCCTGGCGGAATCGTGGGTGGAGGGGGTGCCACGCGGGATCGCGCAGGTGGAGCGGATCGTGGAGCGGCTGCGGAGCGACTACGTCCTCGACGACGCGGCGCGGGCCGCGGGTGCCGACGGCCACACCGTGGCCGAGTTCCTCACCGTCTCGCGGCGCGGCCCCGACTACCTCTTCGCCTCGTCGGCGGTGTTCCTGCTGCGATCCCTCGGCTACGGCGCGCGGCTGGTGGGGGGCTTCCACGCCTCGCCCGACCGCTACGACGCGCGCGCCGGCCACACCGCCGTGCTCCCGGAGGACGTCCACTTCTGGGCCGAGGTCGCCATCGGCCCGCACGACTGGCTCACGATCGAGCCCTCCCCCGGCTACGCCGTGCTCGGGCCCCCCCTCTCGCTCACCGAGCGGCTCGTCGAGGGACTCGTGTCGCTGGCGCGGGCGGTGGCCCGCCATCCCGTCGCCGCGGCGCTGGCGGCGGTGCTCGCGGCGCTCGGGATGCGGTTCCGCGCGGCGCTGGCCGATCTGCTCGACACGCTGCTGTGGCGCCTGCGCGGCGGCGGCGAATCGCGCGCCGCGGTGCTGGCCACCGTGGCCCTCCTCGACCGGCGCTGCCGGCGCGCGGGGCTCGCGCGCCCCCGCCACGTCACCCCGCCGCGCTGGCTGGCGGCCGTGGGCGAGCGCATCCCCGGCGCCCGGCCGCGCG
>CAISKG010000532.1 GCA_903885855.1 uncultured Planctomycetaceae bacterium | reverse complement strand
CGCGAATCTGCGACGAGCAGGGACGGGAGCTGCCCCGCGGAGAGGTGGGGGAGCTGTTGGTGCGCGGACCCGCCGTCGTCAACGGCTATATCGGCCAGCCCGAGGAGACCGCCGCCCTCTTCCGAGCTGGCTGGTACCACACCCAGGACCTCGCCCGCCAGGATGAGGCTGGCTACATCTACTTCGTCGGTCGCCGCTCCGAGATGCTCAAGATCGGTGGGATTCGGGTCTACCCCGTGGAGATCGAGGCCGCCCTGAACGCCCACCCCCTCGTGCGCGACGCGGTGGTGGTGCGGGCCGAGGAGGGGACGCGCACGCTCGAGGGCTCGATCGTGGTCGAGGCGGCCGACGGCGGGATGCTCCTCCGCCTCGACGACCAGCGCCTCGAGCTCGTCCAGCCCGACGCCGTGCTCGAGCGTCGGGCGGCGCCGGCCGCCGACGGCGACGAGGCCCCGGCGGCGCGCGAGGTGGGGAAGCGGATCCTCGCCGAGCTGCCCGACGGCTTCGACATGCTCGTCACGCGGCATTACGTCGTCTGCTTCGACACCTCGCGGGCCTACGCGCAGTGGTGCGCCTCGCTCTTCGAGCGGCTGCACGCCACGTTCCTCAACTACTGGAAGAAGTCGGGGCTCGAGGTCGAGACGCCGCGGGAGCCGCTCGTCGTCGTGATCTTCGCCGAGCGGAAGCGCTACGAGGCCTTCGCCGCGCGCGATCTCGGGGCCGCGTCGGACCGCGTGGTGGGCTACTACCACATGCTCGACAACCGCATCACCACCTTCGATCTCACCGGCAGCGACCAGCTCGCCCGGCACCCGTCCGCGACGGCGTCCCGCGCGGGCCTCGAGATCCTCTCGAGCCCCGAGGCGGCGAGCCTGGTGTCGACGCTCGTCCACGAGGCCAGCCACCAGATGGCGTTCAACTGCGGGCTCCACCGGCGGCTGGCGCCGGTGCCGGTGTGGCTCAGCGAGGGGGTGGCGACCTTCTTCGAGACGCCCGATCCGGGCGGTCGCGGCTGGAAGGGGATCGGCGGGGTGAACCGGCCGCGGCTGGAGAAGTTCCTCGTCGGCTACCGCCCCGGCGTGCTGGAGCGGATCGTGCTCGGCGACGAACCCTTCCGCGACCCCGACGAGTCGGTCGACGCCTACGCCCGCGCCTGGGCGCTGACGGCCTTCCTCGCCCAGACTCGCAAGGCGGCGCTGGCGAAGTACATGGCCACGATGGCGGCCAAGGAGCCGCTGGCCGACGACGATCCCGAGACGCGGCGGCGCGACTTCGTCGACGCCTTCGGGGTCGAGCCGGCGGAACTCGAGGAGCCGTTGCTCAAGTTCCTCGCCCGCTGGAAGTGAGGCCCGCGGCGCGGCCCGGACCGGCGCGGCTTTGGTACGCTGTCGGGGCCGGGGGAGGTCCGGCCCCCCGCATCGATCGCCCACCTCCGATCGTCCCTGTGCTGATCGTCCTTCAGGAGACCGCCGCATGCCCCCCCGCCCCGCCCCCGCCGCGTTTCCCCGTCGCACCCTCCTCGCGGGCGCTCCGGCGCTGCCGCTGGCCCTGGGGGCGGCCGGAGCGACGGCGGCGTCCGAGCCGACATCCCTCCGCGTGGGGCTCGTGGGCTGCGGCGGCCGCGGCACCGGCGCGGCGATCCAGGCGCTCGGCGACGCCGGGACGCGCTTGGTGGCGCTGGCCGATCTGTGCGAGGACCAGGTCGAGGAGACGGCCGCGCT
>CAISKG010000531.1 GCA_903885855.1 uncultured Planctomycetaceae bacterium | reverse complement strand
GATCGCGGAGTTGGTGATGCGGACGCGCCCCTCGTTGTAGATGTCCTCGACCACCACCGCCGAGCCGCCGATGTCGACGAACGTGGAGCGGTCGATGTTCACCTTCGGGTCGCCGGCGCCGGCGCTGCCGCCGTAGACGTCGAAGCCGTTGGCCGAGAGCCCCTGGAGGTACATGTTGGAGAAGTTGAGCGTGGAGCTCGCCCCCGAGAGATCGTAGATCTGCACGCCGGTCTGCTGCGGGCCCGAGCCGATGAGGCGCACGTCGTTGACGATCACGAAGCTCGAGGGGGCGGTGATCCCGGCGTCGGAGATGCCCACCGCCGACCCGGTGATCTCGAGGTGATCGACCACCGAGCCGTTGCCGAGCGTGACCGCCGTGCCGGTGCCGGCGGCGATGACGGGATAGTCGGCGCTCGTCACGCCGCTCCACACGGGCACCAGGCCCATGTTCGCGGTGGGGAGCAGCATGCCGGAGCCCTGACCGACGAGGAACTGGTTGTCGGCCTGGAACTCGTAGCCGCCGGCGTAGGGCTGGTTGCTGCTCAGGCCCTGGTGCACCAGGACGATGTCGAAGGGCTGGGTCGCCAGCGCCTGCGCTTCGGCGAGGGTCAGCACCGGCGCCTCGGCCGTGCCGAGCCCGACCGCCGCGGCCGGCGCGGAGCGGGCCGCGGCCGCCATGGCCGTGCCGCTGCCGCCGGCGGCGCTGTCGACGTGGATCACGTTCCAGGGGAGGGCGGTGAAGGGATTGAGGGCCTGCACCGGTGCCTGATGGGCGCGGACGATGTGCTCGTTGCGCATCATCGGCTGCTCGAGCTGGTCGGTCACGGTGCGGCGTCGGGAGCCGCCCATCCGGTAGGTGAGCCGCGCGAATCCGGTCCAGTCGAAGTAGCTGTCGTTGTTGGCCTGGAGGGAGAAGTCCCAGTTGTCCATCATCGTCACGTCGAGGCGGGTGTAGACACCGCCGAAGTACGGGACGAGATCCTGGCCGCTGGGGAGGTTGTAGCGGGCGCTGCCGAAGGTGTAGCCGCCGACGCTCACCATGCCCGCCCAGTCGGAGAGGCCGGGGATGTAGGCGCCGACCTCGAGGTCGGCGCCGGTGAGGGCGGCGTTGACGCCGAGCACGCCGAGCAGCGAGTTGCCGACGTACGGGCCCATCACCGAGGCGGTGGAGCCGACGGGGATGTAGCCGTTGCTGCGCAGGTTGCCGAAGTCGGTGAGCCATTCGCCCGACACGCCGACCTGGTTGTAGGTGGCGCCGCCGGGGAACATGTAGCTGCCGCTGGAGTCGGTGATCCAGGTGTCGGAGTACTGGTTCTGATCGCCGTCGAAGTCCCAGTACACGCCGATGCCGCCGATGGTGCCCCCGAAGTACTGCTTGCGCACCACGCCGACGTTGGAGAAGAAGCCGCCGTAGACGGAGAGGTGGGAGCGGAGATCGGCCGACCAGAAGCCGCCGAGGTCGTCCTCGGCGTAGGGGATGAAGGCGCCGAGCGTCATGTAGCTGCCGCGGTAGCCGAGCCCGCGATCGGCGGCGTTGAGCCCGTAGTAGAACCAGCCCGGCCCGGTCGCGTTGAGGTTCGCGAAGCCCGCGGCGGCCCGGTTCACGACGCCGCCGACCGGAGCCATGCCCATCTGTCCCATCTGGGCCAGCGAGTCGACGGGATGGCTGGCGGCCGTCGCCGCGACCAGCAGGCCGACCGTCATCTCGCGGATCCGACGCCGCCAGGCCGCCAGACGGCGCCGGCTGGCCTTCGGGCGGATGCCGCTGCTCTCGGCGGGACGATGCGCTGTGTTCTTCATGGATTCGGATTCCGGTCGGATGCCGGATCGCCCGGCGGATGTGCCCCGGGCCGTCAGAACCGGCAGGATCGTCACCAGTGATCGACCCGTCACGCCCCGCACCATGAGCATTTCCGGAACAGGCTCCGGGCGCGGAAGGGCCGGGGTGATCGCCCGACCTTGCCAGGTTTGCCCCGGATGACGCAGGGCAGGGGGCTGCGGGACTCCGGACGCCGGCCGGCGGCGGCGCGCGGGGGTGCCCCGCCTCCGCAGTCCGCCCGCCCGCCCCGTTCCGCCCGGAGGCCGTCAGCCGTCCGGGTCGCCGAGCCGGAAACGGCTGACCGACTGGTTGAGGCCGTCCACCGCCCGGGCCATGGAGCGCGAGGCCTCCTGGAACTCCTGCAGGGCGTCGGCGGCGGCGCGGGAGCCGTCGGTGAGGGTCACGAGGGCCTCGGCGATCTGCTGCGCCCCGGCCGCCTGGGCCCGCATCCCGTCGTTCACCTGGTCGAACCGGCCCGAGAGCCCCTCCACCTTGCCGATCACCTCGGCGAACTGGCCGCTGATCCCCGTGACGCGCTCCACGCCGGCCTTGACCTCGGCGGCGAACCGGTCCATCTCCGAGACGCCGTCGCTCACCGACTGCTGCATCTGCTCGACGAGGCGCTCGATGTCGAGCGTGGCGACGGCGGTCTGGTCGGCGAGCCGGCGGATCTCGCGGGCCACGACGATGAACCCCTGGCCGTACTCCCCCGCCTTTTCCGCCTCGATCGCGGCGTTGATCGACAGCAGGTTGGTCTGGTCGGCGACCTTGGTGATCGTGGTGATCACCATGTTGATGTCCTCGGCACGCTGCCGGATCAGCGCCAGACGCCGGCCGAAATCCGCCGTCGATTCCTCGAGGTGGCGCATCGTCTCCCCCACCCCGCCGAGGTTCTCGCGGCCCGCCACCGCGACGGCGGCGGTGTCGTTGGCCACCGAGGCCACGTCGTCCATGGCGGAGAGCAATTCCCGGCCGGTGACCGAAATCTGCCGGCTGGCGGCGGCCGCCTCGGTGGTGCTGGCGCCGAGGGAGTGGATCGCCTCCTCCTGATCGGCCTCGGCCGCCGCCAGGTCGCGCGAGGTCGCGGAGAGGTCGCTGCCGGCGTGTTTCACCTGTTCGACGATGCTGCGCAGGCTGTGCGTCATGTGGCTCAGGTCGCGCAAGAGCTGGCCGGTCTCGTCGCTGCCCCCCTTCTGGAGGACGACGGTCAGATCGCCCTCGGCGACGCGCCTCGCGGCCGCCGCCGCCGAGCGCACGCGCCGCCGCACGCGGCCCGCCAGCCACGTCAGCGCGGCCAGGAGCAGGCCGAGCGCCCCGCACGCCGCCAGGAGGATGTCGAACATGGGCCGTTGCACGCGCCTGGTGATGGCGTTCCAGGCGAGGTGGACGACGACGGTCCACCCGGAGGTGGGCACGTCGGCACCGGCCTGGAGGCCGGCGCTGGAGGTGCGCTCGGCACCCCCGCGCACCATCTCGCTGTCACGGCGCAGGTCCTCGAGCAGGTTGACCCACCCCCGGGCGTCGACCGGCACGCGTTCGCGGGATCCGGTGGAGGCGATCACCGTCCCCTCGGCGGACACCACCGACAGCGTGGCCGGCCACCCGGTGCGCTCGAGGCGGTCGCGGACCCGCGCCAGGCCGGTCTCCCATTCGGCGAGCGCACAGGCGATCCCTGCGGCGCCGAGGAAGCGCCCGCCGTCGACGATCGGCCAGACGTGTTCGATCACCATCCGCCCCCCTTCCTCGTGCGGCAGCGTGACCACGCCTCCCGCCGACCGGCCCCCTTCGGCCACGGCCTGCTCCGCCGCGGCGTACCCACGCGCCGCGAGGAAGGCACGCGTCGCTCCCGACGGGGGAGAGGAGCGCACGATCGTGCCGGCGTCGATGGCATCGCGCGACCAGGCGACGACGCGTGGCGCGGCGGTCTCGTCGCCGGGGGACAGCGCGATCCAGCCGCCGGTGAAGCGCGGGCGCCCTTCGAGCGGGCCGCGGGCCAGATTCTCCAGGCGCTCGTCGGTGGTCGGCCCACCGTCGACGACGGCCAGCGCCATGCCCCGGGCGGCGGTCAGCGCCTCCACGGTGCCGCGGTCGAACTCGGCGGCGACGGCCTGCGCCCGACCCCGGATCGCCTCCTCGGCCGATTCGCGCAGCACCTCGAGCCCGCGGCGGTAGGCTCCCCACACCAAGGCCGCCAGCAGGCACAGCGTGAGGGCCCCGAGGATCAGGATCCGGGGGCCGATGCCGAGGGCGGGTGAACGCATGGGGAGCGGAGACGGCTGGGGACGGGCCGGCGGGGGCTTCGGACCCCGCCGCGCCGGCGACGGGGCCTTTCCATAGGGTACCCCGCTGCGGCGCCCGACACGCTCCCCGGCGG
>CAISKG010000530.1 GCA_903885855.1 uncultured Planctomycetaceae bacterium | reverse complement strand
TGGCTTTCCCGCCCGCGCCCCAAGCCCGCGGGGGCCATGGATGGCCCCGCGGGCGTGAACAAAGTCACCTGGAGGGTGACGCTGGCGCGGCGCGGGAAACCTTGGCTTTCCCGCCCGCGCCCCAAGCCCGCGGGGGCCATGGATGGCCCCGCGGGCGTGAAATCAGAATCCGATGTACGTCACCAGGATGTCGCCGTGCTTGGTGAAGCGGGCGGTGACGGAGACGCCGCAGGCGTAGTCCCAGCGGACGAGGCCGCAGCCGAAGATCGTGGCGCGCGAGGTCTGGCAGGGGCAGCCGTCGCAACAGGCCGGCAGGCAGACCGGGATCGCCACCATCCGCCCGGTCTCGGGGCTGCAGGCCTCGAGGACGGTCTCGTAGGTCGGCTCCGGGCAGCAGGCGCGGTGCTTGTGGCGATGGGCGTGCTTGTGGCGGTACTTGATGCAGGGGTTGGTGGGGCAGACGGTGACGGGGCCGTAGCCGGGCTCGAAGGCGAAGCCGGGGTCGACGGCGGGGCCGGCCGGGAAGCCGGGGGCCATCAGGCCCGCGTCAGCCGGGAAGGCGTCGACGGGATAAGCCGCGGCCAGGCGGCGGTGGGGGAAGCCGGCGTCGGCCACCGGGGCGGCGAGGACGAGGACGGCGAGGGCGGCGAGCGCGGAGCGGATCATGGGGGCGGTTCCTCCGTGGCAGGGCGTCGGGCCGCCGGACTCCCCGGCGGCAGGGGCGGGTTGCCGGGCGCGGCCCATGAACCAACCATGGCACCCGGCCGGCGGCAGTCAAAAAAAGAGTCCCCTTCCGCTTCTGCCGGTGGTGCCGGGATTGCGGATTCCAGGACGGGATTCCTCTACGATTCGCCGACCGGGCCGGTTCGCCGCCGGCCGGGCGATTCCCCCCGGAGCCCCGTCATGGCCAGCGCCCCCGACGTGCTCGTGTCGTTCGTGCGCGAGGCGCTCTCGCGCGGGATCCCCCGCGAGGAGATCGGCCGCGAACTCGAGCGCGCCGGCTGGTCGGCGCGCGAGGCGGCGCTGGCGATGGATGCCTTCGCCACGAGCACGCTGGCCGTCCCCGTGCCGCGGAAGCGCGTCTCGAGCTCGCCGCGCGACGCCTTCCTCCACCTGCTCGCCACGGCGCTGCTCTACAACTCGGTCGTGGCCACGGGCTCGGTGCTCTTCGTGCTCCTCGACCGCTGGCTGCCGCTGCCGGGGGAGCGCGCGTTCTGGCAGACCGGCCTGCTGCGCTGGGCCGCCGCGGCGCTGATCGTGTCGCTGCCCATCCTGGTGCTCGTGCGGCGCACGATCCTCCGCGACCAGGCCGCCAATCCGATCGCGCGCATGACGCCGATCTACCGCTTCCTCGCCTACTTCTCCCTCCTCGTCACGGTGCTCGTGATGGCGGGTGATCTGGTGTGCCTCGTGATCGCCTTCCTCGGCGGCGACGTCGGCCCGCGCTTCCTGCTCAAGAGCCTGGTGGTGCTGCTCCTGGCCGGCGGCGTCTACCTGTGGTACTCCAGCGACGTCGGCCGGGAGGAGGCCCCCCGCGCCGCCGGCGCCCCGCCGCCGCCGGCGCCCGCGTGGCGCGACCGGCTCTGGCAGGGGGGGCTCGCGACGGCGCTGGTCTCCCTCGCGGCGGCGCTCTTCCTCCTCGGCAATCCCATCGAAGCGCGGCTGCGCCGGATCGACGCGCAGCGCGTGGCCGATCTGCGCACCATCCAGTCCAACGTCGAGCAGTTCCACCGGCGCACCGGCAAGCTGCCCGCGACGCTCGACGAACTCGGCACCGATCCCGACACCTTCGTCGCCACCCTCGCCGATCCGGTCACCGGCACGGCCTACGGCTACGAGCCCTCCGGCGAGCGCAGCTACCGGCTGTCGGCCACCTTCGACCGCCCCAGCGTCGACGACGGCGCGCCGGAATGGATGCGCGACGGCTTCTTCCGCCACGAGGCGGGGCGGAAGGCCTTCGAGATCACCGTGCCGGCGCGGTAGGGCCGCCGCCGCCGCCACGGCGGCGACGGCCGCAGGCGGGTAGAATCGCGGCGGCCCCTCCGGAGCGAACGATGACCCAGCCGCACCGCAGCCCCGCGCCGATCCGCTTCCATTCGCCCGGCCTCCACCCCGGCGGCCTGACGCATTCCGCGGCGCTGGGGGCCTTCATCGTCTGCTCCCAGCGCCACGGCAAGCTCGTGCTGGTGGAGATGGACGGCCGCTGCGTCGATCTCCTCGACCATCCCGACCTCGTCACCGCCACGGCGGTGCGCGAGCGCGACGGCCGGGCCTACGTCACCGTCGGCCACCGCGGGGCCGGCGGCCGGAGCCTGTCGCCGAAGAAGAGCCCCGGCGACGACACGATCCTCCGGCTGGGGCGCGTCTGCGTCTTCGACCTCGCCTCGCGCCGCCACCTCCAGACCCACGACCTCGGCCCCGCCATCGCCGGCGCGCACACGCTCCTTCCCGACGACCTCGTCGTGGCCGACGACGGCAGCGTCTACGTCACCGACGCCTGCCGGCCCGTCGTCTACCGGGTGCCCCCCGCGGGCCGCGGCGCGCCGCACGTCTTCCTCGACGACGAGCGCCTCGGCGGCGGCGACGGCTCCTCCGGGAAGGTGGGGGGCATCGCGCTTGCCCGCGACGGCTTCCTCCTCCTCTCCACCGCCGGCGACGGCATGCTCTTCAAGGCACCGCTGGCGACGCCGCACGAGTTTCGACCGGTGGGCATCCCGCATCGCTTTCCCGGCGCCGACGCGATCCTCCTCGGCCCCGATGGCTTCCTCTACCTCGCGGCCGACGCCCCTGGCGGCGAGGGGGGCGCGGTGTGGCGCCTGGCGCCCGACGACGCCTTCGAGAGCGTGCGCGTGGCGTCGGTCCACCGCGGCGGGCCTGTCGACCGCCCGGCGGCACTGGCCGCGGCGTGGCATCAGGTGTGGGGGATCGAGGGCCACCTCGACACCGCGGAGGACGCCGCGATGGCCGGCTTCAAGTGGACGATCGCCCCCTGCATCGACTGACGCCGGGGGTGCGGCCGCGCCGTCAGGCCATCAGCTCGTGGAACGTGCGGAAGAGGTAGGCCGCGTCGTGGGGCCCGGCCGCAGCCTCGGGGTGGTACTGCACGCTCGCCGCCTTCGCCGTGCGGTGCCGCACCCCCTCCACCGTGCCGTCGTTGAGGTTGCGGTGGGTGACCTCGAGCTCGGCCGGCAGGGTGGCCTCGTCGACCGCGAAGCCGTGGTTCTGCGAGGTGATCTCCACGCGCCCCGAGGGGAGGTGCATCACGGGCTGGTTCGCGCCGCGGTGGCCGAACTTGAGCTTGAAGGTGCGAGCGCCGCAGGCCAAGGAGAGGAGCTGGTGGCCGAGGCAGATGCCGAAGATCGGCACCCGCCCCACGAGCCCGCGCACCGTCTCCACGCAGCCGGTGAGCACCTCGGGATCGCCGGGGCCGTTGGAGAGGAAGACGCCGTCGGGGCGGTGGGCGAGCACCTCCGCGGCCGTGGCCCGCCCCGGGAGGACGGTCACGCGGCAGCCGCTGGAGACCAGATGGCGGGCGATGTTCCACTTCATCCCGTAGTCGAGGGCCACCACGTCGCGCACCGGGCCGACGGCGGGCGCGGCCTCGAACACGCCCCCCTCGCGCGGCTGCTCGAGCGGCCGCGCCCATTCGTCGAGCGGCTCCGTCCAGGCCGCGTCGGCCGCGGGCATCACCTCCGC
Source organism: uncultured Planctomycetaceae bacterium (assembly GCA_903885855.1). Classification (GTDB taxonomy): domain Bacteria; phylum Planctomycetota; class Planctomycetia; order Pirellulales; family UBA1268; genus QWOP01. The sequence goes on along the minus strand of CAISKG010000530.1, from coordinate 7,326 downwards.
CACGAGGTCGCGGCCCACCAGCGGCGGGGCCGAGCGCGCGAGGCGCACGAGCTCCTCGGCGTCGAGGATCTCGGTCGACACCACGCCCGTCATCGCGCCGCGCACCCGGAGCCGGCGGACGAGCGCCCGCGTGTCGATCCCCGCCAGGCCCACCACGCCCGAGGCGGCGAGGTAGTCGTGGAGCGTGCCGGTGGCGGTGAAGTTGCTCGCCACGCGGCTGGCCTCACGGACCACGAAGCCGGCCATGTGGATCCCGCGGCTCTCCACGTCGGCGGGATTGACGCCGTAGTTGCCGATCTGCGGCGCGGTCATGCAGAGGATCTGGCCGCGGTAGCTGGGGTCGGTGAGGATCTCCTGGTAGCCGGTCATCGAGGTGTTGAAGCACACCTCCCCCGACGAGGTCCCCCGGCCCCCGAAGGCCTCGCCGAACCACACCGTGCCGTCCTCGAGCGCCAACCCCGCACGTGCCACGAGCGTCCTCCTCCGGCACCTCCGACCGGAGGCGTCCGGGAAGATCGTACCACGCTGGCCGGGGGCGGCAGCCGGCGTCGATGCCCACGCCCGGCCGGCGGCCCGCCGCTGGTCCATCCTCGGCCGGGGGCGGGGCGTGGAGGGTGCCCGCGGCCGTCGCCGGACCCACGGCCTTCGCCGGCGCCCGCGGCCTTCGCCGGCGCCCGCGGGGCTCAGGCCCCGCCGGCCACCGACGGATGCTCGAAGTAGAGGTTGAGGATCGACCGCCGCGGCTCGTAGGTGCCCGCCTTCGCCGCCGCGATCTCCGTCAGGCACAGGTGCGCCGGCCGCAGACCGTGGGCCTCGAACGCGCTCAGGTAGGCCGCGAGCGTGATCCCCTTGGGCTCGAGCGAATAGCCGCAGTACTCCACCAGGATCCGCTTGATGACGCCGCGCCGCAGGCTCTCGCGGGCGCCCTCGAGGAAGCTCAGCTCGTGCCCCTCGATGTCGATCTTGAGCAGGTCGACCCGGTCGATCCCCTGGGCCGCGGCGAAGGCGTCGAAGGTGATCCCGGGCACCTCGATCACCCCGGCGGCGCTGGCGAACTCACCGATCCGCCCCCAGCCGGAGTTCACCGCCGGGCTCAGCGAAAACCGCACCGGCCCCTCCTCGGCCGTGATCGCCGCCTGCCGGGCATGGACGTTGCCCAGTCGGTTCAGGGCGATGTTGCGCTCGAGCCTCTGGAAATTCCCCGGCGAGGCCTCGATCGCGAACACCCTCCCCTCCGGCCCCACCGCCTTCGCCAGATGGACCGTGAAGAAGCCGACGTTGGCGCCGATGTCGACGCAGGTCCAGCCCGGCCGCGCGAGCCCGCGGAGGAACGCCAGCTCGTGGCGCTCGTAGATGCCGTAGTAGATGGCACGCTGGATCTGGTCGCCGAAATCGATGGCGAAGGTGGCGCCGTTGCAGTCGTACTCCCCCGCGGGCGCCGGATCGCGGACGAACCGGGTGATGAACACCTTCCCCTTGAAGTGCCGGGAGCGGAAGCCGTCCCGCAGGCCCGGATGGAGCGAGACGGCCGAGCCGATCAACCAGCCCAGCGGCGTGTAAGCCTCGTGCACGTGGCGGATTCCCTGGAGAGGTGGTCGGGGGGAAGGGCGTGCCGAAGTCGACGGCCGGCCCGGGGGGCGGTCGCCCGCATCACTTGGCAGGCGTGGGCTGCGGCCCGGGCGCCGGATCGACCGCCGCCGCCTTCTCCTCGGCGCTGAGCCGCAGCGCCTCCACAGGCTCGCCGTCGTCGCCGAGCTTGCCGGCGGCCCACAGCGTGCCGCGGGTCACCAGGCCGAGGAACTCGGGCGTCGCCACCGTCTCGGCGTAGTGGCCGATCGTCGTCCCGAAGACGCGCGTGCGGCCGTACTCGTTGGTCCAGATGCAGGTCTGCAGGGCGTTGCGGTCGGTGCTCATCGCCTCGCCGAGCCGCGTCGCCGTGGGCCACACCTTGTCGGAGTAGTAGAGCTCCTCCATCGGCACCTGCCATTCCCGGGGCAGCCCGGTGAGCACGGGATGGTCGCCGAGGAGCTTGCAGGTGTAGGCGTAGTGGGCGCCGTGGCCGGGGGAGGTGATCCCGCAGAACTTGAACCACTCGTCGTTGCCGACGCGGTAGCAGTGCATGGCGCAGTGCATGAGCACCGCCGGCACGCCCTTCTTGTGCTCGGCGAGGATCTTCTCCAGGAACTTCGGATCCTTGACGTCGGAGAAGCACTCGTTGTGGAAGACGACGTCGTAGCCCTTCGACCAGTCGGGCTTGTCGTAGATGGAGATCGGATGGTCGGTCGAGGTGCCCCCCTCGTGGACGACGGTGGTGCGGATCCGGGCCCGGGCCGCCATGCCGCGCACGATCGTCGCCTTCTGGGCGTCGTAGTCGTGGCAGCAGCCGCCGGTGATGTAGAGCACCTCGAGCGGCCGGGCGGGCTCGGCGGCAGGCGCCGGCTGCGGCGCGACGAGCCGGGCCGCGAGAAGAACGAGTGCGATCGCGCGCAGGAAGCGGGGCACGGGCGGGTCTCCGGGGGTGAACGCGGAGGATACCACGCGCCCGGAGGCCCGCCGCGGGGGGCCAAGCAAGTCGCGTGCCCGCGGATTTCGGATCGATCCGATCCGCTTGTCGGGCAGGCGGTTGCGGCCGATCGGTCGGCGGCGCCGTGACCACCGTGCGGCGGCGCGGTAGAATTGGGGCGTCGCCGAATCGCGGCCGCAAGGCCGGGAACGGGGGACCCAACGGCGGGGCGTCACGACCACGTGACGATCCCGCCCGGGGCGTAGGCTCGCGTGAGCGAGCCGGGGTACTTTCAAGCCCTAGCCCGTCAGCTAACCCCGTAGGCTTCGGCCGGACACCGTGTCCGGCCAGATTTGAAAGGGCATTCTCAGGCTCCCGCGCGGGAGCCGGAGGCGCCCGGTTCGCGACGGGCGTCCAGCATCCCCGGCAACGCTGCCGGTGGAGAGGCCCCGTCGCCGGAGGGCTTCTCACGTGTCGTGCTTCGCCTGGCTTCCGGGAACGGCGGCCGCGCCGCTCCCCTCGTTCGCGCTTCTGCTCCCGTCGCTGGCGTTTCTCGGCGTGCCGGCCGGCCCCGCCTCGTGGGCGGCCGTCGGCCTGGCCGCCGTGGCGCTCGTCTTCTGGCTCTGCTTCCGCTGGATCCCCAACGACCGCGTCGGTGTCGTCGAGAAGTGGTGGAGCCTCTCCGGCAGCGTGCCGGAAGGGCGGATCATCGCCACCGGCCCGGAGGCCGGCTACCGCGCCGACATCCTCCGCGGCGGCCTGCACTTCGGCTGGTGGCGCTGGCAGTACGCGATCCACACCGTGGCGCTGGTGACGATTCCCGAGGGGAAGATCGGCTACGTCTTCGCCCGTGACGGCGAGCCCCTCCCCGCCAGCCAGACGCTCGCCCGCGTCGTCGACGCGAGCAATTTCCAGGACGCCCGCGCCTTCCTCGACGTGGCCACGCCCGCGGCCCGCCGCGGCCAGAAGGGGCGGCAGCGCGCCATCCTCCGCGAGGGCGTGTACGCCGTGAATCCCGCGCTGTTCACCGTGATCAGCGACAACGCCGTCTTCGCCCTCCGCGCCGTGCAGTCGCGCGGCGAGCAGGAGTCGCTCGCGCGCTGGATGAGCGAGCTCCGCGCGGTGCAGGGCTTCGATCCGATCGTCATCGGCCGCGGCCGCGCCGAGGAGGCCGGCGACGGCGGCCACGATCCCGCCGTCGACTCCATCGGCATCGTCACGGTGCACGACGGCCCGTCGCTGGCGCCGGGCGAGATCATCGCCCCGACGGTGGGGGGCGATCTGGCCGATCCCGACTACCACAACAACTACCAGGATCCGGAGGCCTTCCTCCGCGCCGGGGGCCGCCGCGGCCGGCAGCACATGCCGCTGACCGACGGCACCTACTTCCTGAATCGCTGGTTCGCCACGGTGGAGACGATCCCCAAGACGGTCGTGCCCATCGGCTCGGTGGGCGTGGTCGTGAGCTACATCGGCCGGGCCGGCGCCGACATCTCCGGCCAGGCCTTCCGCCACGGCGAACGCGTCGCCGAAGGGGAGCGCGGCGTCTGGGAGCGGGCCCTCGGGCCGGGCAAGTACGCCTTCAACACCTATGCCGGCAACGTGGTCCTCGTCCCGACGACGAACTTCGTCCTCCACTGGGTCACCGGCCGGAGCGAGTCGCACCGCTACGACGAGAGCCTGAAGTCGATCGAGCTGGTGACGAAGGACGCCTACGAGCCCTCGCTGCCCCTCTCGGTGGTGGTGCACATCGACTACCAGCGCGCCCCGAGCGTGATCCAGCGCTTCGGCGACGTGCAGCGGCTCATCACGCAGACGCTCGATCCGATGCTCTCGGCCTACTTCCGCGACATCGCCCACAAGAAGACGATGCTCGAGCTCCTCCACGACCGCGACCTGATCCAGGCCGAGGCGCGGGGCGAGCTCCGCGACAAGTTCCACGCCTTCGACATCGAGTGCGTGGACGTGCTCATCGGCAAGCCGGAGACGGGCCGCGACTCGGGCAAGATCGAGACCCTCCTCGACCAGCTGCGCGAGCGGCAGCTGTCGGTGGAGCAGCTCGAGACCTTCGAGCGCAAGCGCGTGGCCTCGGAGAAGATGCGTCTCCTGGCCGAGGCCCAGGCCCAGGCCACCATGCAGACGCAGCTCACCAACGCCCGCGTCGAGGCGCAGATCGCCGAGCAGCAGGGCGAGGCCGACCTCTTCCGCGCCCGCAAGCAGGCGGAGCAGATGGTGGTGATGGCGGAGGCGGAGCTGTCGCGCTCGCGGCTCCAGGCGGAGCAGCGCGTGCTCCTGGCGGAGGCCGACGCGCGGCAGAAGGAGCTCGAGGGGCGTGGCGAGGGGCAGAAGGTGATGCAGGTCGGCCTGTCGGAGGCCGCCGTGCAGCTGAAGAAGATCACGAGCTACGGCGACCCGCGCCTCTACGCCCTCTCCCAGGTGGCCGAGAGCCTCTCGTCGAGCGCCCAGCCGCTGGTGCCCGAGCGCCTCTTCGTCACCGGCCGCGACGGGAAGGAAACCTCGGGCCAGGGGATGCTGGGCACGCTCCTGGAATTGCTGGTGGCGGAGCGGAGCGGCCTGGGGGGCACGGGCCCCGACGACGCCGACCCGCTCAAGCGCTACGCCGACGCGATGAGCGAACGCGTGCTCGCGGCGATGACCGCGGGGCACGCCGACGGAACACGGCCGGAGGATCAGCCGGCCGCGTGACGGGCCGACGCCGCGCGAGGGTCTTGAGCCCCTCCGCGGCCGCTGGCCCATGGGCCGCCGGGGCGGGAACCAGCCCCCCCGGCGGCCTTTTTCGCGCGCACGCTATCCTTTTCGTCTCTGGCGCCATCCTTCCTCCCGCCCCCCGGGAATCCTCCCATGCCTCGCCCGCACCCGGTCGTCGTCGCGTTCCTCGCCCTCGGCGCCACCTCGCTCGGCGCCGAGCCCACCGCGCGGCGGCCGATGGAGATCGCCGATCTCTTCCGCTTCGTGCGCGTCGCCGACCCGCAGATCTCCCCCGACGGCACGCTCGTCGTCTGGCAGGCGACCACCGTCGATCCGGAGGCCAACGGCTCGTCGACGGCATTGTGGCTCGCGCCCGCCGACGGCTCGGCGGCGCCGCGCGCGCTCACGGTCGTCGCCGGCACCGTGAAGGACTCGCGGCCGCGCTGGAGCCCCGACGGATCGAAGATCCTCTTCCAGTCGACGCGCACCGGCACGTCGCAGCTGTGGGTCGTGCCCGCCGCGGGAGGCGCCCCCACGCGGCTCACCGACATCGCCACCGGCGCCGAGGACGCCGCCTGGAGCCCCGACGGCACGCGGATCGTGTTCGCATCGAGCGTGTGGCCCGAGTACTCGTCGCTCCCCTTCGCCGAGAGCGACCGGCGCAACGACGAGCGCGAGACGACGCTCGCCGCCGACCCGGTCAAGGTGCGCGTGGCCGATCGCCTCTTCCTCCGCCACTGGGACGACTACGTGGGGGGCAAGCGACGCCACTTGTTCGTCTGCGACGCCACCGGAGGCGGCTGCCGCGACGTCACCCCCGGCGACCGCGACGCGGCCCCCACCAGCAAGACCTTCTCCGTCGCCGAGGATCACGGCTTCACCCCCGACTCGCGGCACGTGCTCTTCACGGCCGTGCCGGCCGAAGGGGAGGCCTGGAGCACGGATCACGACCTCTGCCGGGTGTCGATCGACGGGGCATCGACGGAGTGGGAGCGGATCACGCCCCCCAATCCCGCCGCCGACAACGGCCCGCGGCCGAGCCCCGACGGGAAACGCCTCGCCTGGCGCGCCCAGGCGAAGCCGGGCTACGAGGCCGACAAGTGGGACGTGCTCGTGGCCGACATGAAGCCGGACGGCACGCTCGCCGGGCCTCCGCGGAACCTGACGGCGAAGGTCGACGTCTCCGCCGGCGACATCGCCTGGGTCGAGGACGCCGCCGGGAAGCCGGCCGTGGCCTTCCTCCACGAGGTCGGGGGCGGCGCCGCGGTGGGCATCGCGCGGCTCGACGGCACCGTCGCCCTCCACGCCTGGTCGGGCATGCCGACCGCGTTCTCGACCAGCGGCCGCAGCGGGGCCTTCCTGGTGGCGCGGATGGACGCACCGCCGGAGGTCATCGCCACCGCGGCGGTCGACCGGGCCACCGACACCGCCGACGGACTGCCGCTGAGCCGGGCCAACGAAGCGCTCCTGGCCGGCCTCGACCTTCCCCGGCCGCGCTCGCTGCAGGTGCCGGTGGAGGGGGGGCGCGAGATGCAGATGTGGATCCTCGAGCCCCCCGGATTCGATCCCGGCAAGAAGTGGCCGGTGGTGTACCTCGTCCACGGCGGGCCGCAGGGGGCCTGGGAGGACGGCTGGAGCTACCGCTGGAACCCCGAGCTGTGGGCGGCGCAGGGCTACGTCGTCGCCATGCCCAACCCGCGCGGCTCGACCGGCTTCGGCCAGGCCTTCGTCGACGAGATCACCGGCGACTGGGGGGGGAAGTGCTACCGCGATCTCGTCGCCGGCCTCGACGCCGTCACGGCGCTGGAATTCGTCGACGAGCGGCGCGTGGCCACCGCCGGGGCCAGCTTCGGCGGCTACATGATGAATTGGTTTGCGGTCAACGACATCGCCCCGCGCTTCCGCTGCCTCGTCACCCACTGCTCGGTGTGGAACTTCGAGAGCATGTGGGGCACGACCGACGAGCTGTGGTTCGACGAAAACGACCACGGCGGCCTCCCCTGGGAGCAGCCGGGCCGCTACCGCGAGTACAGCCCCCACGCCCGCGCCGGCGAACTCGGGCGCCACAAGGTGCCGATGCTCGTGATCCACAACGATCTCGACTTCCGCTGCCC
>CAISKG010000529.1 GCA_903885855.1 uncultured Planctomycetaceae bacterium | reverse complement strand
GCCCGCGGCTATGCCCGCGTCTACGAGTCGATTCTGGGCTCGAAAGCCCGGCAAAGTGGCATTCCGACGCCGGCCGCGGCCTGCTAGTGTCCCCCCGGCTCGGATGACGGTGGCCCGCATGGATCGCGTGGCCCCCGCCATCGCCCCGCCCACCGCGTCTTGTCAGCAGGGAGGCTCTCTTGTCGAAGCGTGCTCTGATCACCGGCGTCACCGGCCAGGACGGCTCCTATCTCGCCGAACTGCTGCTCGCGAAGGGCTACGAGGTGCACGGCCTCCGCCGCCGCTCGAGCACCTTCGGCACCGAGCGGGTCGAGCACCTGATCTTCGGCGATTCACCGAGCCTCCAGCTCCACTACGGCGACCTCTCCGACGGCAACGGGCTCGTCCGGCTGATCCGCGAAATCCGGCCCCACGAGGTCTACAACCTCGCCGCCCAGAGCCACGTCCGCGTCAGCTTCGACCAGCCGGCCTACACCGCCGACACCACCGCGGTGGGCGTGCTGCGGCTGCTCGAGGCGATCCGCGACGTGCAGGACGACACCGGCGAGCAGATCCGCTTCTACCAGGCCTCCAGTTCCGAGATGTTCGGCAAGGTGGTGGAGACGCCGCAGCGCGAGACGACCCCCTTCTATCCGCGCAGCCCCTACGGCGTGGCCAAGGTCTACGCCCACTGGATCACCGTCAACTACCGCGAGAGCTACGATCTCCACGCCTCGTGCGGCATCCTCTTCAACCACGAGAGCCCGCGGCGCGGCGAGACGTTCGTGACGCGGAAGATCACCCGCGCCGCCACGCGCATCAAGCTCGGCCTCCAGGAGAAGCTCTACCTGGGCAACCTCGACGCCAAGCGCGACTGGGGCTTCGCCGGCGACTACGTCGAGGCGATGTGGCTCATGCTCCAGCAGGACCGGGCCGACGATTACGTCGTCGCCATGAACGAGCTCCACACGGTGCGCGAGTTCTGCGAGCTGTCGTTCGGCCGGCTCGGCCTCGACTACCAGGACTTCGTCGAGATCGACCCGCGCTACTTCCGCCCCGCCGAGGTGGATCTCCTCCTCGGCGACGCCGCCAAGGCGCGCGACGGGCTCGGCTGGCGCCCGCGCGTCGGCTTCCAGGAACTGGTGGCGATGATGGTCGACGAGGATCTGGAATCGGCCCGGCGCGAGCAGGCCCTCGGCGCGGCCACGGTGGCCCTGCCGGCCCAGCGGCGCATGGCGGCCTGACCCATGAGGCTCCTCGCCGGCATCCTCGGCGCGGCCAGCGCCGGCCTGAAGCGGATGGAGCGGCACTCCCTGCGGCCGCTCCTGCAGGCGGTGCGCACCCCGCGACACCGGCGCGCCGCGCGGGCCCGCGCCACGGCGGAATCCGAGGAGCTCCTCGTGGCCCTGCTGCGCGAGCGGCTCCGCGACCGCGGCGCCTCCGGCGCCGCCCCGGCCGCGGCAGAGCCCCTTTCCGGCCCCGTCGACGCCCTCGTCGCCGGCCTCCTCGACGTCCCGCCGCGCGGCACCGCCACCGTGCGCCTGGCCGCGCCCGGGGCCGATCCGGACGCCGGCGCCGAAGCGCCCCTGCGGCGGGCCGCCTGACGGGCCGGCACGGAGACCATCCGCGGATGCTCGTCTACGCCGACCTCCGCGCCCTCCAGGATCCCGGCTTCGCCCGGCGCGGGATCGGCTCGCACGCCGCCTTCCTCCTGGCCGCCACACGGTCGCTGCGCCGCGGCGCGGTGACGGTGGTGGGCCTGGCCGATCCGGCCCTCGGCGGCGTGCCCGACGAGATCGCCGCGGCGTGCGACAGCGTGCAGGCGGCCTTCGCCCCGCGCGGCGGGGTGCCGGGGGTGTTCCTCGGGCTCTCGCCGATGACGCACGACTCGCGGCGCGTGGCCCGGTTCCTCGACCGCCCCGAGATCCTCCCCTGCGCGGTGGTCTACGACTTCATCCCCCTCCTCGATCCCGCGCGCTACCTGGCGGCGCCGGACTCGCAGCGGGCCTACGCGGCCCGGCTCTCCTGGCTGGCGGCGTCGCGCGTGTTCCTGCCGATCTCGGAATCGGTCGGCGCCGAGGTGGTGGAGCGCGTCGGCGCGGCGCCCGACGACGTCGAGGTGACGGGCGTGGCCCTGCGCGGCGCGTTCGCCGACGTGCTGGCCGGGGCCCACGCCCCGGGCCGGCCGGAGGGCGCCCCCGGCGATTGGGTGATGTTCGTCGGCGGCCCCGATCCGCGCAAGAACCTGGAGACGGTCGTGGCCGCCATGCGCCGGCTCGGCGGCGCTCCCCCGACGCTCGTCGTGGCCGGCGGGTATCCCGAGCGCTGGCGGCGGCGCGTGCGGCGCCTCGCCGGGGGGCTGCCGCTGCGGTTCCTCGACCATGTCGACGACCGCGATCTGGCCGGCTGGTACGCCCACGCGCGCGCCACGGTCGTGGCTTCGCGCGCCGAGGGGTTCTCCATGCCGGTCATCGAGGCGATGGCCTGCGGCTCCCCCGTCATCGCCTCCGACATCCCCTGCCACCGCGAGCTCGTGGCCGACGCCCCGGCGCGGTTCGAGCCCTCGAGCGACGCCGAGCTGGCCCACCGCCTCGGCGGTCTCCTCGGCGATCCCGGCGCGGCCCGGCGCCTCGCCGAGCGGCAGCGCGGGGTGCCGGCGCGCTTCACCGCCGACCGTGTGGCGGCGCGCTACGCGGCGGCGCTCGAGCTGCGGATCCCGGGGCACGACCGGCGTGCGCGGCGCGCCCTCGCCACGCGGCGCCCGCTGGTGGCGATCGTCTCCCCCTTCCCCCCCGAGCGGTCCGGCGTGGCCGACTACACGCGCCGCACCGTGGCGGCGCTCGCCGCGCGGGCCGACGTCGACGTCTGGACCGACGCCGCGGGGCCCGCCGATCCGGCGGTGCGCGCCTTCCACCCGCTCTCCGCCGCGGCCTGGCTGCGCCCCGACTACGACGCCACGATCGCGGTCCTGGGCAACTCCTCCTTCCACGCCGGGATCCTCGATCAGCACCTGCGCCACGGCGGCCCCTGCATCCTCCACGACTCGCGCCTCATCGACCTCTACGCCTGGTGGTTCGGCGTGGAGCGCACCCGCTGCCTGGCGGAGGCGGAGCTGGGCAGGCCGGTCACGCGGCGCGAGGTGCGCGACTGGGCGGCCGACCAATCGGAGCTGCCGACGCTCTTCCTCTCCGAGGTGGTGCGCGCGGGCGAGCCGGTGTTCGTCCACAGCCGCGGGCTGGCCGACGAGATCCGGCGCGCCTGCGGCGTGGAGGCGATCCACCTCCCCTTCGCGCTTCTGCGCGAGTTCTCCGCCGCCGAGACGGCGCCGCCGGCGCGCCGGCGCGCCCGGGCGCTGCTGGGCGTGCCGGAGGGGCGGCTACTGGTGGTGACGCTCGGGATCTACGGCCCCACCAAGGCCCCCGAGGTGTGCCTCGACGCCGTGGCGATGCTGCGCGGCGTCGGCCTCGACGTGCAGCTGGCGTTCGTGGGGGCCGATCCCGCCGCCGGACGCGACCTCGCGCTGCGGGCCCGCGCCGCCGGCCTCGGCGACGCCCTGCACTTCACCGGCGCCTGGCTCGACGACGACCTCTACCGCGCCTGGGTGAGCGCCGCCGACGCCGCGATCCAGCTGCGCACCCACCGCTTCGGCGGGATCTCGGCGGCCCTCATGGACTGCATCGCCGCCGGCGTGCCGACGGTGGCCAACGACGACCTCGCCTCCGCCCTCGACGCCCCGGCCTCGGTGCGGCGCGTCGCCGACGCCCTCGAGGCGCGGGCGGTGGCGGCGGAGCTGCGCCTGGCGCTCGAGGCGCGGCGCGACGAGGCGGCCCGGCAGCGCTACTGCGCCGAGCACTCCATGAGCGCCTACTGCGACCGCCTCCTCGAGGGGCTCGGTCTGGGTGCCGCCGCGGCGGCGCCGGCCGCGCCGCGCCGCGCGACCGGCTGAGGCCGGCCGCGCCCGTTCCGCCCCTCTTCTCCAGGCCCCCGCGGCGACCGCGCTCGGATCGCCCCGCTTCCCCAGTCTGCCATCCGCGCGCCCCGCGCCACCTCCGCGGCGCGGAAGCGACGCAATCCAGGCGGGCGTTCCGGCCGATATCCCTGCCACGGACCGGTCGCGCATGCCGCGCGGCGTTCCGGGAGACGGGCGTCGCCGCATGGTCGATTCGCCGAAGCGGACACGGGACCGGGCGCGGGTCGTGATCGACCTGGAGCGCATGCGCCACGCCAACTGCGGGCTCGGGCGCTACTGCCGCCATCTCGCCGAGGGGATCCTCGCCGCGCCGCGCCGCTCGATCGACCCGGTGCTGTTCGTGCCGCGGGCCGGGGACGGGGCCGCCACCGTGCGCCATTTCAGCGACGGCGCCGTCGAGCACATCGAGGTGTCCCCCTGGCGCAAGGAGCCCTTCGCGCGCTTCCTGCGGCCGCTGGTGGGCCCCTTCCGCCCCGAGGGCGGCTGCGATCTGTGGCACGTCACGAGCCAGTCGTCGAAGTATCTGCCGCTCGACGCCCGCGTCCCGGTGGTGCTCACGATCCACGACCTCAACTTCCTCCATGACGAGCGCCACCGGCAGCGCCCGGCCGCGGTGCGGCGCAAGCTGGCGGCGGTGCAGGCCAAGATCGACCGGGCCGCGGCCGTGGTGGCGATCTCGCGCTTCGTCGCCGACGACGTGGCGGCGCGGTTCGATCTCGGCGACCGGCCGCTGCACGTCGTCCACAACGGCCTCCCCCCGGCGCCCGCCGCGGCGCCGCGCCGGCCGGCGTTCCTCCCCCCCGGGCCGTTCCTGCTGACGGTGGGGGCCGCCCTGCCGCACAAGAACTGCCACGTGCTCCTCGGCATGCTCGCGCGGCACGGGTCGGAGCGGCTGGTGATCGCGGGGCGCAGCGCCACCCCCTACGGCGCGCTGCTCGCCGACGAGATCCGCCGCCTGGCGCTCGGCGACCGCGTGATCCTCGCCGGGGAGGTCTCCGACGGCGACCGGCAGTGGCTCTACGAGCACTGCGAGGCTTTCCTCTTTCCGTCGCTCACCGAGGGCTTCGGGTTCCCGGTCCTCGAGGCGATGCAGTGCGGCAAGCCGGTGTTCGCCGCGCGGCGCACGAGCCTCCCCGAGATCGCCGGCGACCGCGCCTGGTGGTGGGACTCGTTCGATCCCGACCACATGTGGCGCGTGGTGCGCGAGGGGATGGCGGCCGCCGCGGCGACCCCCGGTTTCGCCGCCGCGCAGCGCCTCCACGCCGAATCGTTCTCCTGGCGGGGGGCGGCGGAGGGGTACCTGCGGGTGTACGACGAGGTCCTGGCCCGGCGCGCGGCTTGAGGGAGCGAACATGCGGGTCCTCGTCACCGGCGGCGCCGGATTCATCGGCAGCCACATCGTCGACCAGCTCCTCGCCACGGGCCACGAGCCGGCGGTCCTCGACGATCTCTCCACCGGCAGCCGGGCGAACCTCCCCGCCGCGGTGCCGCTCCACGTGGCCGACATCCGCGACCGCGACGCCGTGGCGGAGGTCTTCGCCGCGGTCCGGCCCGACGCGGTCTGCCACCAGGCGGCGCAGATGTCGGTGAGCCGTTCGGTGCGCGAGCCCCACTTCGACGCCGCCGTGAACTGCCTGGGCCTGATCAACGTCCTCGACGCCGCCGTCGCCCGGCGCTGCGGGCGCGTCGTCTTCGCCTCCTCCGGTGGCGTGCTCTACGGCGAGGCGACGGTGCCGGCGCCGGAGGACACGCCGGCCGACCCGATCAGCCCCTACGGGATCACGAAGTGGGTCGGGGAGCGCTATCTCAAGTTCTACGCGGCGGAACACGGGATGACGGGGGTGGCGCTGCGCTACTCGAACGTCTACGGCCCGCGGCAGAACCCGCACGGCGAGGCGGGGGTGGTGGCGATCTTCCTCAAGCGGCTGCTGGCCGGGGAGCCGGCGACGATCAACGGCGACGGCCGCTACGTGCGCGACTACGTCTACGGCACCGACGTGGCCCGGGCCAACGTCCTGGCGCTGGCGGCCCCCGCCGACCGCACGCCCCCGGGCCGGCTCACGAGCCTCAACATCGGCACCGGCCTGGGCACCGACGTGGTGGGGATCGAGGGGATGATCCGCCGGGCGCTCGACGCCCGCGGCCGCACCGGGCTCCCCGCCCCGCTCCACGGCCCCGCCCGCCCCGGCGACCTGCGCTCGAACCTCGTCGATCCCGCCCGGGCAGGCCTCGTGCTCGGCTGGCGGCCCGAGGTGGCCCTCGACGAGGGGGTCGCGCGCACGGCCGCGTGGTTCGCCGCGGAGGCCCAGGGATGAGCGCCTTCGCGATCCGCCTCCACGCCGCCGCACCGACGGCCCTCGTGACCGGGGTCTGCGGCCAGGACGGCGCGCTGCTGGCCGCGCACCTCACCGCCCAGGGCTACCGGGTGGTGGGCACCAGCCGTGACGCCGCGCGCTGCGACCGGCAGCGCCTCGAGGCCGTGGGCGTCGCGCGCGCCGTCGCGGTCGAGTCGCTCGATCTGGCCGACGCGGCGGCGGTGCGCGACCTGATCGCGCGCGTCGCCCCCGACGAGATCTACCACCTGGCCGGCGAGTCGTCGGTGGCGGCGTCGTACCGCGAGCCGGCGGCGGCGTTCACGAGCGTGGCCCTCGGCACGCTCAACGTGCTCGAGGCGCTGCGCGTCGCGGGGGCCCCGACGCGGCTGTTCGTGGCCGGGAGCGTCGCCATGTTCGGCGACACCGGCGGCGTGCCCCTCTCGGAGGAGACGCCCGTCCGTCCGGCCGACCCCTACGGCCTCGCCAAGGCGACCGCGGCGTCGCTCGTGGCCCAGTACCGCGGGCTCCACGGCCTCCACGCCTGCACCGGGATCCTCGCCAACCACGAGAGCCCGCTGCGCGGCGAGCGCTTCGTGACGCAGAAGGTGGTCCGGGCGGCCTGCCGGATCGCGGCCGGCGACGGCGCGCCGCTCGTGCTCGGCGACCTCGCCGTGGAGCGCGATTGGGGCTGGGCCGAGGAATACGTGGCGGCGATGCACGCCATGCTCCGGCAGGACGTGCCGGAGGATCTGGTGATCGCCACCGGCACGACGGTCTCCCTGGAGGCGTTCGTGGCGGCGGTCTTCGCCCGCGTCGGGCTCGACTGGCGGCGCCACGTGGTGCACGACCAGGGGCTCATCCGCGCCGGCGAGCCGCGCGTGCAGGCCGTCGATCCGCGGCGGGCCGCGGCCCGGCTCGGCTGGCGGGCCACGGTCACGGCCCCCGAGGTG
>CAISKG010000528.1 GCA_903885855.1 uncultured Planctomycetaceae bacterium | reverse complement strand
TCTGGAGGCACTGCGCACGGTGCTTCCGCAGCTCCCCGACGGCCTGCCGCCGATCGCCGTCGTGCAGCACATCTCGCCGCATTTCTCCGGCGCCGTCGCCACGCGTCTCGACACGCTCTCGGCCCTGCGCGTGCGCGAGGCGACCGACGGCATGCCGCTCGAGCCCGGCGGCTGCCTGATCGCCCCGGGCGACAGGCATCTGGCGCTCGTCCGGGCCCCCGACGGCTACCGGGCGCGGATCCTCGCGACGCCCCCGATCCACCACTGCCGGCCGAGCGTCGACGTCCTCTTCCGCTCCGCCGCCGAGGTGGCCGGGGCGCACGCGATCGCCGTGCTGCTCACCGGCATGGGCAGCGACGGTGCGCTGGGGATGGCGGCGATCCGTCGCGCGGGGGGCCGGACCCTCGCCGAGCACGAGTCGACCTGCGTGGTCTACGGCATGCCCCGGGCGGCGATCGAGTCCGGCGTGGTCGACGACGTGGTGCCGCTGTCGCAGGTGGCCGGGGCGATCCTGGCGGCGGTCGAAGCCGGGGCCGGCGCCGGCGCGTGAGGGGCGCCGGGAGGGGGGGCGGACGGGGAAAGTGGCATCGCCATCCCGGGACCGGCCCGGGTAGCATCCCGCCCCCTGCGTCCCCCTCCGCGAAAGGATTCGCCATGCTGTCCACGGACCGTCGCCTCCGCTCGGCCCCGCACCTGCCCGCCCTCGCGGTGCTCCTCGCGGCCGCGGCCGCGCCGCTCCCGGCCCAGGTGCCCGTCGCGGCCCCCGGCCAGGCGTTCCCGACCGCCGTGGCGCCGGCGCCGGGCAACTACGCCGCCGCCCCGGCCTACGCGTTCCCGGCGGGCCCGTCGCCGCTGGTCGGCGGCGAGCAGGAGGCGCAGACCGTGGTCGCCGCGCGGCAGGCGCTCGACCAGTTCTTCAACATCCAGATCGAGTCGATCCCGCCGGCGATGCTCCAGGCGGCCGAGGGCGTCGCGATCTTCCCCAACATGATCAAGGGGGGATTCATCCTCGGCGTGAACTACGGCCGCGGCGTGCTCCACGTCCGCAACCCCGATCGCACCTGGAGCCCCCCGGTGATGGTCACCATGGGGGGCGGTAGCATCGGCTTCCAGGCCGGTGTCCAGGCGGCCGACATCATCCTCGTGTTCGCCACGCCGCGCAGCCTGCAGGGCATCCTCACCGGGCAGAAGGTGACCCTCGGCGCCGACGCCTCGATCGCGGCCGGCCCGGTGGGACGCACCGCCAACGCCGGCACCGACGCCCGGCTCGGCGCGGAGATCTACTCCTACGCGCGCAGTCGCGGGCTCTTCGCCGGCGTCTCGCTCGGCGGCAGCGACCTCTCGGTGGACAACAACGCCAACGCGGTCCTCTACGGGCGCTTCAACGTCACCCCGGCCGACGTCTTCTCGCAGCGCGGCCTGGCGATCCGCCCGGAGGTGCAGCAGCTGGTGGAGGATCTCAACGCCCGCTCGCGTCCGCAGCCGGCACCGGTGACGACCGGCGCCGCCCTGCCGCAGCAGGCGGTGACGCCCTTCGGCGCCCCCGCCGTGACGCCCTTCGGCGGCCAGCCGGCCGTCGTCCCGGCGGCCGTCCCGCTGACGACGGCTCCCGTGACCGCCGCGCCTCCGGGCACGCCCCCGCTGGTGCCGATCCCGCAGCGCTGACGCGCCGCGGGAACCGCGCGCCCGTCAGCCCTCCCACGATCGCCGTGCGGCACGCTTCCGCCACTGCCGGCGGAGGCGGTGCGACAGGCTCGCCAGCGCCGCCGGGAGGCGGTGGAGGCGCAGGGCCCGGGCGACGCCGCGGCGCCTGGCGACCGGCTCGACCGGCTCGGTGAAGATCCTGTCGAACCGGGCCAGGATCGCGCCGGAGTCGGCGCATTCCGGCACCCGGTTGCCGCGCAGCCAGGGGCGGGCGAGCACGCGCGCGAGGAGGTCCGGATCGCGGTCCACCGCCACCACCCGCTCCACGAGGTCGTCGAGCGAGGGGGAGTCGTGGGCCGAGAGGAAGCCCGTGGTGTCGAAGTCGCGGCCCACCAGCGGATCGCCCCAGTAGATGGGGATCGAGTCGACGAGCATCGGCTCGACCACCTTCTCGGTCGTGTAGCCGGGGGAGGATTCGTTCTCGAAGGCGATCGTGAAACGGCAGCCCGCCAGGAAGGCGCGCTTGTCGGCGACGCGGCCGCCGACGTTGTTGAACAGCTTGCCGCCGGAGTCGACCCGCCGGTAGCGCGAGAGGCGGTGGAAGAAGTCGTTGCGCGTCCGGCAGAGCGGATTGGAGACCACGAATCCGCAGAAGCGGTCCTTCGCCTCGAGGATCCGGCCGACGTCGACGACCGCCGGCTTCACGAGCGTGGCGGCGTCGGCGTAGAGCACCCACAGGGGCAGGCGTCGATGACGCGGGTGGGGGTCGTGTCGGAAGGTGAAGGCCCAGTCGCAGGCGAGCCAGTCGGGGCCGACGTTCTCGCCGGTGAAGAAGATCCGGGTGCAGTCGTAGGCCAGGAAGTCGCGCCGCCGGGCGCCGACGGTGGTGTAGAGGATGAAGTCGGGGTCGGCGTCCTGGTCGATCCGCCAGTGCGGCTCCAGGAGGCGCGTGAAGAAGTTGTCGCGCGGGTCGAAGCCGTCCCAGAAGCCCACGAAGCGGAGGCGCACCGTGCGCGCGGGGGGGCGGAGGTCGACCGGCGGCGTCGTGCCCCCGGTCGTCACGCCGCCGTCAGCAGCGTCTGAACCTTTTCCCACAGCGTCCAGACCCCGATGAGGACGAACCCGACCGACGACACCACCAGCAGCGCGTCCCAGGCCCGGCCGGGGCGCAGCCTGGGATCGAGCGCGCGCCAGCGGAACCACAGCACCGCCACGCCGAGCGCGGCGAGCATCACCGACTGTGCCATGCCGCTGGCCAGCACCATCGCCACCGGCGCGCGGATCGCGAGCGCCAGCACCAGCGCCACCAGCGGCCAGGCCACGGAGAGGCGACGGTTCCAGCGAACGCGCGACTCGGGATCGCCGGGGAGGATCCCGGCGAGGATCAGACCGTCGACGACCATCCGGGCCATGCCCGCCGCGGCCACGAAGAGGGTGGAGTAGAGGACGGCGAAGGCCCCCACCAGGAAGGCGCCGTTGGCCCACGACCCGAACACCGGCGCGTACATCGCGCCGAGCGTGCGCACCGTCTCGCTCCCCTCGGGGAGGAGGCCGAGGCGGCCGAGCGTGGAGGCGCCGAGCAGATAGAAGGCGACGGTGACGGCGGTGTAGACGACCATCGACGCCCAGGCGTCGAGCTGCATCACGCGCAGCCATCCCCGGGCCCGGCGCGCCCAGGCGTCGCTGTCGTCGCGCGGGCCCACCGACACCCCGTAGCCCTTCTCCAGGCACCAGTAGGGGTAGACCATCAGCTCGCTCGCCCCCACGCCGATGATGCCGAACGTGGACAGCGCCGTGAGCAGCGGCGAGAACCCCTGCCGCGCTTCGGGCAGCCGGAAGGCGAAGCCCTCGGCGAATTCCTTCCTGGAGATGGCCCAGGCGGGATCGAACTGCAGGAGGAGCAGGGCCAGGAGCGTGACGAGCGTGAAGGTGCCGACGAGGATGATCGAGACACGCTCGATGAGGCGGTAGCGCCCCACGCCGAGGAGCGCCGCCGTCACCACGCCGGTCACCACCGCCCACAGCGTCTCGTCGGCCGGCGGCGCGAGCTTCCGCTTCTCCACCTCCAGCTCCGCCAGCCGCGCGTCGAGGGCCTCGGCCCGGGCGGTGTCGCCCTGGCGCCGGGCCGCGGCGGCCAGGACGCGGTCGCGGGCCGCCTCGTCGTGGACGCGGGTCCATTCGCGCCCGGCCGCCGTGACCGGCAGCCCGGCGGCGAGGGTCTGTGCCACGCCCGAGAGGATGCCCCCCTGCTGCACGAGGACGAGCACGGTCATCACCGCCCAGGCCCAGTAGATCCAGCCGCGGCCGGCGAAACGGGGGCCGGGGACGCGGTCGAAGGCGTCCAGCGGCGTGCGCCCCCAGGTGAGCGTCGCGCGGCCGATCTCCACCTGCGCCGCCACCTTGATGACGCAGCCGATGAGGATCAGCCACAGGAGCACGAAGCCGGCCTCGGCGCCGGTGCGCGTGGTGGCGACGAGCTCGCCGCTGCCGACGATCGAACTGGCCAGGACGATCCCCGGTCCCAGGTGGCCGAGCGCCGCCAGGAGCGTGCGCGGCGGGTCGGCGGTGGTCTGCGTCGTTTCCGCCATCCCTGCCCCACTGCCCCGAGGACACTCCGCGCCCGCCGCGGCGGGGATCGGCGTGGGCGCCCCGGGCGGGCCCACGGGCAGACAGTCTGACCCGCTCCGGGCCCCGGGGGAACCCGGGGCCCGGCCGCCCCGCGGCGGGCAGGCCGCGCGGGGGGCGGGGGGCCGGTCCGGTCAGGCCCGGCTCACTTCACCGTCTCGCCCGCGTCGGCCGCCCCGACCACCGCCGGGGCGGTCCC
>CAISKG010000527.1 GCA_903885855.1 uncultured Planctomycetaceae bacterium | reverse complement strand
GGCCCCGGACGGGCGCCGACGCCGGCCGACGGCGCGACGGCGGCGGTGCTCGCAGCCTCGCGCGCCTACAAGGCGGCCCTCGATCGCGGCGACGCCGCGGCCGTGCGTGCCCTGTGGACCGAGGACGGCGACATCATCGACGACAACGGCAACGTCCTCCGCGGCCGCGACGCCGCCGACGGGATCGCCCCCGCCGCCGACGGCGCGCCGCGCGCGGCATTCGTGATCGACGACATCGCCGTGCGCCTCGTCGCCGACGGCGTCGCCATCGAGGACGGCTCGGTGACCGTCACCCCCCCCGGATCCTCGACGCCGCACCACGGCCGGTTCTCGGCCACCTGGGTGAAGACGGCCGACGGCTGGAAGGTGGCGGGGCTGCGCGAGTGGCGCACCGATCCGCCGGAGACGTCCGCGGGCCTCGGGGGGCTCGAGTGGCTCGTCGGCGAGTGGACCGCCACCGTCAACGACGCCGCCGCCGGCGGGCCGCTGCCGACGATCGAGATGGCCGTGCGCTGGAATCCGTCGCGCACCTTCCTCCTCCGCGAGACGCGCATCACCCCCCCCGACGGCGGCGAGCCGGTCGAGGTCACCCAGCGCATCGGCTGGGACCCGCTCGCGCGCCGGATCCGCTCCTGGTCGTTCTCCAGCGACGGCGGCCACTCCGAGGCCGTGTGGACGCTCGAGGACGGGGTGTGGGTGTCGCGGACGGTGTCGGTGCATCCCGACGGCAGCCTGTCGCGCAGCATCAACCACTACCTCTACGACGGGGGCGACGAGTGCACCTTCCAGTCGTTGCCCACCCATGCCGGCACCGAGCATGCGGCGCCGAGCACGATGACGATGAAGCGGAAGCCCCGGGGAGACAAGGAATGACGCGCCGCATCGACCAGGCCCGGTCCCGCCGGGCCGCCGTGGCCCTCCGCCTTCCGCTCGCCGCGGCGATCGCCGCCGTGGTCGTCGCCCTCGCGCTGGTGCCGGCGCCGGGGCGGCGTGTCGGCGCGGCGCCCGCCGACGACGAGCCGGCCGCCGCCGACTCCCAGGACGACTTCGCCGCCAAGTCGGCGCTGCTGCAGAGCCCGCGGTGGCGCCGGGCGGTGTTCGAGCTCGGCGAGTGGCTCTCCACGCAGAAGATCTACTCCCCCAAGGAGGTGCAGAAGATCAAGGCGGGCTTCAACGACAAGGTGATGCGCATGTCGTCGCAGGAGCTCGAGTATCTCCTCGACGATCTCGAGGCGAAGTTCAAGGTCATGGAGACCCCGGAAGCGCGCGAGGCCCGGGCGTGGGTGGGGCAGTACCTCTCGGCGATGTCCGACCGGAAGCGCGCCGAGGTGCTCAAGGACGTGCCCAACGTCGTGGACATGTCGGCGGGGGAGCTCTCCCAGGAACTCGAGAAGATCGAGAAGACGCGGGCCACCCTCCAGGACCGCCAGGCGTCGTTCGAGAAGGGGCGCGCCCAGGTCGCCGCCGCCGCCGAGGCCAATCGCAAGGCGACGGCCCAGGCCTCCAACGCGGCGATCGCCCGGATGAACACCGGCCCCTCCTACTCCCCCTACCGCAGCACCTCCGGGGGCGGCTCCGGCGGCCAGCCCCCCTTCTCCAACGCCCACGTGGGCAGCGGGATGTCGATCGGCGTGGGGCCGTGGGGCGCCTACGTGGGATTCCATCTGGGCAATTTCTGACGCCCGCCCCCCTTGGCCGTCGGGCCCGGCCGGCACGCCGTCCCGGGCAGGGAACCGCGGCGGCGGGGCCCGATCGCCGTGGCGGAGGGGGCCCGCCGGACGGCGGCGGCATTTTCCGGCCGATCGGGCCGACTCGTCGGTACCCGATCGCCACGGTATAACTGGGCGGCCGGCCGGGTCCCCGTGGGCGGTCGGGCACGTTTCGCACGGCTCCGCTGCCGCGATCCCGACAGGCCGGGGGAAACTCCGGCTTTTTTCGCCCCCGACTTCGTGAAGGATTTCACGAAGTCGCCCGGCGGCGTCCGGGAACGCTCCTGCGGCGGGCCCCGCATCGCGCGATCGCCGGCTCCCGTTCCGAGACGCCCCATGGACGCCATCCTTCCGGTTTTGTTGTTCGTCGCCATCGCGGCGGCGGTCTCGGTGGGCCTGGTGGGGTTCGCGAGCCTCGTCGGTCCGCGCAAGACCGGCAGCCGCGTCAAGGCCATGCCCTACGAGAGCGGCATGGACCCGGTGCACGACACGCGCCGCCGGTTCGACGTGCGCTTCCACCTGGTGGCGATCACCTTCCTGGTGTTCGACGTGGAGCTGCTCTTCCTCTATCCGTGGGCGGTCGCCAGCCGCTCCGCCGCCGGGATCGACGCCGCCGTCGACGGCGGTCTCGTCTCCTGCCGCGGCCTGGTGTTCGCCGGGGCGATGGCCTTCATCGCGCTGGTGGTGGTCGGCTTCGCCTACGACTGGCGCAAGGGGGTCTTCAAATGGCGCTAGAGCTGCCCGAGAACGTGGTCGTCAGCAGGCTCGACGAACTGGCCAACTGGTGCCGGAAGAACAGCCTCTGGCCGATGCCCTTCGCCACCGCCTGCTGCGGCATCGAGCTCATGGCCACCGGCGCTTCCAAGCACGATCTGGCCCGGTTCGGCGCCGAGGTGTTCCGCTTCAGCCCGCGGCAGTGCGACCTGATGATCGTCGCCGGGCGCGTGGTGATGAAGATGCTGCCGGTGCTGCAGCGCATCTGGCTGCAGATGCACGAGCCGAAGTGGTGCATCTCGATGGGCGCCTGCGCGAGCACCGGCGGCGTGTTCGACACCTACGCGGTGGTCCAGGGGATCGACCGCTTCATCCCCGTCGACATGTACGTGCCCGGCTGCCCGCCGCGGCCGGAGCAGCTCATCCAGGCGATCATCGACCTCCAGGACAAGATCCAAGCCGAGGGGACGATCACCGGCCGCGAGTTCGGCACGCGCCAGCGGCAGGCCCGCAAGCGCGCCCTGGTCGAGGCCCTCGGCCCCACCGGCGTCGATGCCGCCCGCAATCCCGTGGTGCAGCGTGACCTGCGCCTCGCGCTCCAGGATTCCCCGTCCCGGCCGTCCGCCGCGAGCCCGCCCCGATGACCGATCCGCTCCCTCAGCCCGCGCTCCCCGAGTCGATCGCGGCCCGTTTTGCGGGCCTCGACGTGTCGGCGTTCCGTGGCCAGACGCGCGTCGTGGTCCCCGCCGCCGAGGCACACGGCCTGCTTGCGGCGCTCCGCGCGGAGGGCTTCGACCTGCTCGTCGACGTGACGTGCGTCGACTACCTCGAATACCGCGGCGCCACCCGGCGTTACGGGCTGGTCTACCTGCTGGCCTCGACCGGCGGCGGTCAGCGGCTCACGGTGCGCGTGTTCCTCGACGACCCCCAGCCCGCCATCCCCACGGTGGTCGACGTCTGGCCCGGGGCGGAGTGGCTCGAACGCGAGGTGTGGGACATGTTCGGCATCCGCTTCGAGGGGCACCCCGACCTCCGCCGGCTGCTCATGCCCGAAGCCTTCACCGCCCATCCGCTCCGCAAGGATTACCCCCTCCAGGGACGCGGCGAGCGTCACAACTTCCCCGTGCTCACCCGCGACGAGGGCTGATACGGCCCCGCCCCCCCCGGCAGCCCCCCACTCCGCAGGCTCCCATGTCGATCGCCCCCTCCGACCACGACACCCGCCGCCCGGCCGACGCGCGTGAGGAGGATTACCTCTGGACGCTGAATTTCGGGCCGCAGCATCCCGCCACGCACACCACGCTGCGGCTGGTGCTGAAGCTCGAGGGGGAGCGGGTCGTCGACGCCATGCCGGAGATGGGGTACCTCCACTCCGGCTTCGAGAAGATCGGCGAGCACCTCTCCTACAACCAGTACGTCACGGTCACCGACCGGATGAACTACATCTCGCCGATGGCCAACAACGTGGCCTGGCACCACGCCGTCGAGCGGCTGATGGGGATCGAGCTCACCCCCCGCTGCAAGGTGATCCGCACCATCGTGGCGGAGCTGGCGCGGATCAGCGACCACCTGCTGTGCAACGGCGCGGTGGGCCTCGACACCGGCGCCTTCACCTTCTTCCTCTACGCCTTCTACCAGCGGGAGGTGATCTACGACATCTTCGAGACGCTCTGCGGCGCGCGGTTCACCAACAGCTACACCCGCGTCGGCGGCGTCTCGCAGGATTTCACGCCGCTGGTGGTCGAGAAGATCCGCACCTTCCTGCGCACCTTCCCCAAGACGCTCGACGACATGGAGCGGCTCCTGACCCGGAACCGGATCTTCGTCGACCGCACCAAGGGCGTGGGCGTGCTGTCGCGGGAGGAGGCGATCGCCCACGGCGCCACCGGGCCGGTGGCCCGGGCCAGCGGCGTGACGCGCGACCTCCGCAAGGACGAGCCCTACCTGGCCTACGCCGACTACGACTTCCAGGTCTGCTGCGCCTCCGCCGGCGACTGCTACGCCCGGTATCTGGTGCGGATGCAGGAGATGCGCGAGAGCCTGAGGATCCTCAACGCCGCCATCGAGAATCTCCCCGCCGGCGAGGTCAACGTGGGCATCGACGAACGCGTCGCCCGCCCCTCGAAATGGCAGGTCTACTCGACGATCGAGGGCACGATCTCCCACTTCGAGCTGTCGATGGCCAACCGCGGCTTCGAGGCGCCGCACGAGGAGTCGTACGCGGCCATCGAGGCTCCCAACGGCGAACTGGGCTTCTACGTCGTGGGCGACGGCACGGAGAACGCCTACCGGGCCCGCTGCCGCCCGCCGTCGGTGCTCCACTTCGCCCTCTTCCCCCGCCTCATCCGCGGCCACACGCTCTCCGACGTGGTGGCCGTCCTCGGCAGCCTCAACATCATCGCCGCCGAACTCGACAGGTGAGCCCATGATCGCCCCGCGCAAGATCCTCACCGACGAGATGGTGGCGAAGATCGAGGCCCTCGCGCCCCGTTACCCCAACCGTCGCGCGCTGACGCTTCCGGCGCTCCACGTGGTCAACGCCGAGCTGCGGCACGTGCCGCTGGAGGCGGTGGCGGAGATCGCGGCGCTCTTGGGCCTGGCGCCGGCCGAGGTGCAGGACACGCTCTCCTTCTACCAGTTCTTCCATCAGGCGCGGCCGCACGGGAAGGTGCGGGCGTTCGTCTGCCGCTCGGTGTCGTGCGCCCTGCGCGGCGGCGACGAGCTCCTCGCGCGGCTCTGCCGGGACCACGGCATCGAGCCCTACGGCACGACCCCCGACGGCGAGCTGACGATCGAGCCGGCGGAGTGCCTCGGGGCCTGCGACTTCGCCCCCTGCATCCTCGCCAACGACGACCTCCTCAAGAACATGACGCCGGAGGCCGCCGCCGCGGAACTCCGCAAGCCGCGTGCGAGGGCCACCTGACATGGCGACCAACGAGACCGTCCTCCTCGAGGCCGTCGGCGTCCCGGACGGCCACCTGCTGCGGAGCTACGAGTCGCGCGGCGGCTACGCCCCGCTGGTGCGCGTGCTGGCGGAGAAGCAGCCGGCCGAGGTGGTGGAGATGGTGAAGGCCTCGGGGCTGCGCGGCCGCGGCGGCGCGGGCTTCCCCACCGGGCTCAAGTGGACCTTCCTCCCCAAGGATCACCCCGGCCCGATCTACCTCTGCATCAACGCCGACGAGAGCGAGCCGGGGACGTTCAACAACCGGATCCTCATGGAGGACGACCCGCATCAGGTGATCGAGGGGATCATCCTCTCCTCGTTCGCCACCCGCGCCTCCACCGCCTACCTCTACCTGCGCTACGAATATCCCCGTGCATGGCACCGGCTCCAGGGGGCGATCGACGAGGCCTACGCCGCCGGCTATCTGGGGAAGAACATCCGCGGCTCCGGATTCTCCCTCGACATCCAGCTCCACCGCGGCGCCGCCGCCTACATCTGCGGCGAGGAGACCGGCCTCATCGAGAGCCTGGAGGGGAAGCGCGCCTGGCCGCGCATCAAGCCCCCCTTTCCGGCCATCGAGGGGCTGTTCCGCAAGCCGACGGTGGTCAACAACATCGAGACCATGGCCTGCGTGGCCCAGATCTTCCGCCGCGGCGTGGAGTGGTTCCGCTCCATCGGCGTGCCCGCCGATCCGGCCAATCCGCGTGACCCCGGCAGCTACGGCCCCAAGCTCTACTGCCTCTCCGGCCACGTCGAGCGCCCCGGCTGCTACGAGGCGCCGCTCGGGATCACGGCCCGCGAGCTGATCGACCGACACGGCGGCGGCGTGTGGAAGGGGCGGCGGGCCAAGGCGGTGATCCCGGGCGGGATCTCCATGGGCCTGCTCACCGAGGCCGAGCTCGACACCCCGCTCGACTTCGCGGGGCCGGGGAAGGTCGGCTGCCTCGGCCTGGGCACCGCCGCGGTGGTGGTCATCGACGAGACGGTGAGCATCGTCGACTTCCTCCACAACTCCTGCCGCTTCTTCGCCCACGAGTCGTGCGGGCAGTGCACCCCCTGCCGCGAGGGCACCGCCTGGTCGCTGCGGATGCTCGAGCGGATCCGCGCCGGCAAGGGGCGTCTCAAGGACATCGAACTGCTCGCCGAGATCGGCTCCACGATGGGGATGATGCCCGGCTCCACCATCTGCGGGCTCGCCGACGGGGCCGCCTGGCCGATCAAGAACGCCGTGGCCAAGTTCCGCGGGGAGTTCGAGGACTACATCAAGCGCACCAATCCCGGCGGCTGGATGGTCACCGATCCCGTTCCCGCCCTGCCGATCGTCGCCGCCCACTGACCCCGCCTCGGATCCCCCATGCCCACAGTCATCGTCGACGGACACGAGATCGAGATCGGGGCCGACGAGCGCCTCAACTGCATCGAGGCCGCGCGCCGCGCGGGGGTGGAGATCCCCCATTACTGCTGGCATCCGGGGCTCTCGGTGGTGGCCAGTTGCCGGATGTGCCTGGTGGAGACCGGCACCCGCGACGCCGCCACGGGCAAGATCACGATGGTCCCCAAGCTCGTGCCCGGCTGCCAGACGCCGGCCCGCGACGGGACGGTGATCGTCACCGATTCCAAGCTGGTGCGCGACAGCCGGGCCCGCGTCGAGGAGGCGCTCCTCATCGACCATCCGATCGACTGCTCGATCTGCGACAAGGCCGGGGAGTGCCTCCTCCAGGACTACCACTTCCAGCACGGCCAGCCGGAACGGCGCACCGATCTCAATCCCTTCCACAGCCGGCGCCGCGACGTCGGGCCCACGGTGACGCTGTTCGTCGACCGCTGCATCATGTGCACGCGCTGCGTGCGCTTCACGCGCGAGGTCTCCGGCACGGCCGAGCTGATGGTCGCCAACCGGGGGTCGAAGGAGGAGATCGACGTCTTCCCAGGCTTCCCCCTCGACAACAAGCTCTCGGGCAACGTCGTCGACCTCTGCCCGGTGGGCGCCCTCGGCGACAAGGACTTCCTCTACCAGCAGCGCGTCTGGTTCCTGAAGCGCGAGGCCAACGTCTGCGGCGGCTGTTCGGCGGGCTGCTCGATCCACACCGAGCACAACCAGGACACCGTCTACCGCCTCAAGCCGCGCGACAACCCGCACGTCAACACCTGGTGGATGTGCGACGATGGCCGCTACGGCTGGCACCATCTCCACGCCCCGGACCGGCTCCTCGCCCCCGGCCGGGCGGTGTCGGCCTCGGGGGAGCGCGAGCCGGCGGAGTGGCACGACGTCGTCACCCGCCTCCGTGCGGAGCTCGAGGGCTCCCGGCTCGCCGTCGCCATCTCCCCGATGCTCACCGTCGAGGAAGCCTGGATGCTGTGCGCCGTCGCCCGGTCGATCGACCCGCGCGCCGCGCTCCACCTGGGCCACGTGCCCGTGCGCGGCGAGGACGAGCGTTTCCCGGCCGGCTTCACGATCCGCGCCGAGAAGTGCCCCAACCGCCGCGGCGTGGAGGCGGTGCTGCGGCTCTACGAGGAGGAGCTGCGCGGCTGGGACGACCTCGTCCGCACCGTCGCCGACGGGGGCGTGGACGCCGCCTGGGTCACCGCCGGGTATCCCGGCCCCTGGATCGACGACGCCGGCGCCGCTCCCTTCGACCGCCTGCGGACGCTCGTCGTCCAGGATCTGTTCGATTCCGCGCTGGGGAAGCGCGCCACCTGGCTCCTCCCCGCCGCCGGTTTCGCCGAGCGTGCCGGGACGTGGGTCAACGTCGCGCACCGCGCCCAGACGTTCGACGCGGCGATCCGGCCGCCGGCGGGCGTGTGGCCCGAGGGGCGGCTCTACTGGAACATGCTCGGCCGTCGCGGCCTCTACGATCCGCACGCCGTGCGCCGGCAGATCGCCGAGTCGAGCACCACCCTCGCCGTGCTCGGCGGGGAGATCCCGCCGGTGGGCGTCGATCTGCGCGTCGAGCAACTCGCCGGAGGCTAGCCCGGGAGGGCGGCCCGTCCGCCCCGTCGCCCCCCATCATCCGCCATGCAATTCCTCCCCTCCCCCGCGGCCCTGGCCGCGCTCGTGAAGATCGCCCTCCTCGTCGGCGGCCTGATGACCGCGGCGGCGTACCTCGTGCTCCTCGAGCGCTGGATCGCCGCCTGGGTTCAGGACCGGCGCGGGCCCAACCGCGTCGGCATCCCCCTCACGAAGATCCGCCTCTTCGGGCTGGGGCAGCCTCTGGCCGACGGGCTGAAGATCATCCTCAAGGAGGACTTCACCCCGGGGCACGTCGACCGCGTTCTCTACAACGCCGCCCCGCTGGTGATCCTGGCGGCCTCGCTGGCGATCTTCGCCGCGATTCCCTTCGGAAGCGTCCTGCCCCCGCTGGGGATCGCCGGCCTCCCCGATCCGGTGCCCTTCCTCGTGGCGCCGGGCCTCGACGTGGGGGTGCTGTGGGTCTTCGCCCTCTCGAGCATCGCCGTCTACGGCGTGCTCCTCGGCGGCTGGGCGAGCAACAACAAATACGGCTTCCTCGGCGGGCTGCGGTCGAGTGCCCAGCTGGTGGCCTACGAGATCCCGCTGGGGCTGGGGCTCCTCGGGGTGGTGCTGGCGGCCGGCTCGCTCAAGCTCGACGCGATCATCACCGCCCAGGCGAAGACCGGCGTGTGGTACGCGCTGGCCCAGCCGCTGGGCTTCATCGTGTTCCTCGTGGCCAGCTTCGCGGAGGCCGCCCGCCTCCCCTTCGACCTCCCCGAGGCGGAGCAGGAGCTGGTGGGGGGCTACCACACCGAGTATTCGGGGATCAAGCTGCTGCTGTTCCTCGTCGCCGAGTTCCTCCACATGGTGACGGCGGCGTTCCTGATCGTGATCCTGTTCCTCGGCGGCTGGCACCTGTGGGGCGTGACGGGCGCGTCGGACGAC
Source organism: uncultured Planctomycetaceae bacterium (assembly GCA_903885855.1). Classification (GTDB taxonomy): domain Bacteria; phylum Planctomycetota; class Planctomycetia; order Pirellulales; family UBA1268; genus QWOP01. The sequence continues at coordinate 11,456 of CAISKG010000527.1, read as the reverse complement.
ATCGGCTGGGTGCAGGCGCTGCTGCGGTTCGCGATCCTGTCGGCGAAGATCCTGGCCGTGATCGTGTTCTTCATGCTGGTGCGCTGGAGCTGGCCGCGTTTCCGCTTCGACCAGCTGATGAGCCTGGCCTGGAAGGTGATGCTGCCGCTGGGCCTGGTGAACCTCGTCACCGTGGCGGCGGTGGAGGAATACCGGCCGGCGCTCGAGGCGGCGCTGGGCCCGGGGACGGCCCGCGCCGTCGCGGTCGCCCTCCCCTGGGCGGCCTGTCTGGTCGGCTGGATCGTGGCCGGCGTCTTCACCCCCTCCGGCACCGACAACACCCCGATCCTGGCCCGCGACCCGCTCGACGTCGAGCGCGGCATCGCCGCCGGGGAGCTCCCCCTCGCCGAGACGGCAGGCAGCCGATGAAACCCACCGATCCCGCCATCACCTGGCTCGAGGAGAAGCCGCTGGGCCTCGCCGAGCGGCTCTACCTCCCCCTCTTCGTGCAGGGGCTGGCGATCACCGCGCGGCACATGGTCAGCCGCAAGGTGACCGTCAATTACCCCGAGGTCCGGCCCACCGTGGGCAATCCGCTGATCTACCGCGGGGTGCACCGCCTCAACCGCGACGACGCCGGGCGCGTGAAGTGCGTGGCCTGCTTCCTCTGCGCCACCGCCTGCCCGGCGCACTGCATCGACATCGTCGCCGCCGAGAGCCCCTGGCCCGACCGGGAGAAGTATCCGGAGAGCTTCGCGATCGACGAGCTGCGCTGCATCTTCTGCGGGATGTGCGAGGAGGCCTGCCCGGTCGACGCCATCGAGCTCACCAGCCTCCTCGACCTCACCGGCAAGAGCCGCGAGGAGATGGTCTTCGACAAGGAGAAGCTGCTGAGCGTCTACGACATGACGAAGGATGCCGAGCCGATGAAGTCCAAGACCCTCGCCGCGCAGGGGATGGCGACGATCGGCCACGGCGGCGGCGCCGGGCATGGCCACGCCACGGGGGGCCACGCCTGATGGATCCCGCCACCGTCCCGGCACCGTCGGGCCTCCTCCTGGCCGCCAGCGTCGCCATGCTCGCGGCGGCCCTCTGGCTCCTCCTCCCGAAGTCGTCCGACACCCTCGCCTCCCGGCGCCTGGGGATCCTCCTGGGCGCGCTGGCGCTGGTGGGCTTCGCCGCCACCGGCCGCTCGCTGGGGAGCGTCGGTGAGAACGGCGTGTTCCTCACCGTCTCGGCCGTGGCGTTGGTCTCGGGCTTGGCGACGGTCGTCACCCGCTCGCCGGTCTACGCCGCGATCTGGTTCGCGATGGCCCTCGCCGGGGTGGCCGGCGTCCTGCTCACGCTCGGCGCGCAGTTCCTCGGCGTGGCGACGATCGTCGTCTACGCGGGGGCGATCCTCGTGATGTTCCTCTTCGTGCTCATGCTCGCGCAGCCCTCCGGCATGGCCCCCTACGACCGCGTCACGAACGAGCCGATGCTGGCCGCGTCGGCCGGCGCGGTGCTCCTGGGCCTGCTGTCGATGTCGATCGGCCGTCTCTCGGCCATCGAGCCCCCCGCCTGCTGCCGGATGCCGTCGCGGGCCGACGCCATCGCCTCGGGCTCCGCGGCGCCCGTGTCGCCCGAGGCCGGCGACGAAGTGGCCCGCCTGGGCGCGGAGCTCTTCGGCCGCCACCTGTTCTCCGTCGAGGTGGCCGGGATCCTCCTCCTGGTGGCCCTCGTCGGCGCGATCGCCGTCGTGTCGCGCGGCGAGGCCGCCGCCGAGTCTGGAAGGGAGGCCGCATGATCCCCGCTCCGCTCCTCATCAACGCGCTGCTGGTCGGCGCCGGGCTGTTCTGCCTGGGGCTGGTGGGGATCCTCACGCGCCGGAACCTGATCGTGATGTTCCTGTGCGCCGAGTTGATGCTCCAGGGGGTGTCGGTGACGCTCGTGGCCTGGAGCCGCTACCACGGCGACTGGGGCGGCCAGGTGCTGACGGTGTTCGTCCTCACCGTGGCGGCCTGCGAGGCGGCGGTGGCGCTGGTGTTCGTGCTGCAGGCCTTCGCCCGCACCGGGCGCCTCGATGCGGCGGCGTGGCAGTCGCTGCGCGAGGAGACCCTGCCGCGGGTCATCGATCGGGAACTCCCGGAGGGGGACGCGGCGGGCCCCACCTGGCCCACGCTCACGCCGGCGGGTGTCCGCCCGCCCGAGGACGCCTCCCACACGCTCGAGCGCGAGCACGTCTGATTCCCGCCGCCCGTCCCGCACCGCATCCCTCCGGCCCGTCATCCGCCCGCCACCGCCATGTCGCTCTCCATCTCCCACCTCGTCGTGCTCGTTCCGCTCCTGCCGCTCCTGGGGGCGATCGCCACGGTGCTCCTCGGCCGCCGGCTCGGTCCCCGGGCCCATCTCCCGGCCCTGGCCGGCATCGGGGCCGCGGCCGCCGTGGCGGCGTTGGTGCTCCTGGGCACCGCGGCCGACGTGCGCGGCGGCCACGGCGAGCCCTCCCGGCCGGTGGAGGTGATCACGACGCTGTGGAACTGGGCCACCGTCGCCGACGCCGGGGTCGCCGACACGGCCTCCGGCACCCCGCTGGGGGGCGCGGCGACGGCCACCGCGCCGTTCTCGATCCCGGTGTCGCTGCGCGTCGATCCGCTCACCGCCACGCTCCTGGTGATCATCACCGGCGTCGGGCTGCTCGTGGCGATCTACTCCATCGGCTACATGCACGGCGATCCCGGCTACCCGCGGTTCTTCGCCCTGGTGGCGATGTTCGTGTTCTCGATGTCGATGCTCGTGGCCGCGAGCAACTTCCTCCTGGTGTACGTGTTCTGGGAGGCGGTGGGAGCCTGCAGCTACCTGCTCATCGGCTTTTGGTACTCCAAGCCGCAGGCGGCCAGGGCCGCCAAGAAAGCCTTCCTCGTCAACCGCGTCGGCGACTTCGGCCTGGCGATCGCCACCTTCCTCCTCTGGATGACCTACGGCACCCTCGATTTCCACGACACCTACACCGCCGACGGCACGATCGTGCCGGGGATCCTCGGCCAGACGCGGCTCTCCGACGCCGCCGGGTACGTGGGGGGCGCGGTGGGCACGGCCATCTGCCTGCTCATGCTCCTGGCCGCCTGCGGCAAGAGCGCCCAGGTGCCGCTCCACGTCTGGCTGCCCGACGCCATGGAGGGCCCCACGCCCGCCAGCGCCCTGATCCACGCGGCGACGATGGTCACCGCCGGGGTGTACCTCGTGACGCGCTCGGCGCCGCTGTTCATCGGCTGCCCCGGGGCGCTCACGGTGGTGTCGATCGTGGGGGCCACGACGGCGCTGGTCGCCGCGCTCATCGCCACGGTCCAGAACGACCTCAAGCGCGTCCTCGCCTATTCCACGATCAGCCAGCTCGGCTACATGTTCGCGGCCCTCGGCACCGGCACGATGCTCGGATTCACCGCCGCGATCTTCCACCTCGTGACGCACGCCTTCTTCAAGGCGCTGCTGTTCCTCGGGGCCGGCTCGGTGATGCACGCCATGGGGGGCGTGATCGACATGCGGCGCTTCGGCGGCCTCCGCCAGCTGATGCCCGTGACGGCGCTCACGTTCGTGATCGGCGCCGCGGCGCTGGCGGGCGTGGTGCCGTTCGCCGGCTTCTTCAGCAAGGACGAGATCCTCGCCGCCCTCCACTCCAAGGCCCATCCCGCCGCCCATGCCTCCGACCACGCCGAGGTGCGCGTCGCCGGAGGGGCCCTGCCCGACGCCGCGGCGGGCCCCTTCCGCGCCGCGTCGTACCGCTCCGACGCCGCCCCCCGGGGCGCCGCCGGCGACGCGGTGGGCCTCGACGCGCTCGACCGCCCCGCCACCTTCCAGTGGCTCTACTGGATGTCGCTGTTCACCGCCGGCCTGACGGCGTTCTACACCTTCCGGGCGGTGTTCATGACGTTCACCGGGCCCCTGCGGGTGCCGGAGGAGGCGGGCCACCACGCCCACGAATCACCGCGCGAGATGACCGGCCCGCTGATGGTGCTGGCGGTGCTCTCGGCCGGCGCGGGGCTCGTGCTGTTCGTCACCGACGCCTTGGGGAGGTTCCTGGCGGCCACGCCGTCGCTCTCCGCCCCGGCGATCGTGGCCACCGCGGTGCCGCACGCCTTCCATCTCGACCTCGCCATCCAGGGAACGCTCGCCGCGGCCATCGGGATCGCGGTCGCGGCCATCGGCCATTACGGGCGCCGCAGCGACTCGGCCACGACGGCGCGGTGGCTCGGCCCGCTCGGCCCGATCCTCGCCAACACCTTCTACTTCGACGCGCTCTACCGGGTGGCGATCGTCAAGCCGCTGGAGGCGCTGGCCCTGGTGGCGGCGCTCGTCGACCGGTACGTCGTCGACGCGGCCGTGGACGCCATCGGCCGCGTGCCCGGCACCTGGGGCGCCGTCGCCCGGCGGCTGCAGTCGGGCCTGCTGCAGCGCTACGCCCTGGCGGGCGTGGTGGGCGTGCTGGCGATCGTGCTCGCCCTGGCCTGGCAGCTCCGTCCCTGATCCTGCGGTCGTCCGGATCCGCTCCTCCATCCCCCCTCGACCGCCCCCCGCCATGAATCCCTTCTCCCCGTCCACCCACCTGCTGCTGGTGATCCTCGCCCCGCTCGTCGGGGCGTTGGCCGCCTGGCTGCTGGGATCGCGCGGCCTCGCCGCGGTCCGGCAAAGCGCCGCCGTGACCACGCTCGTCACGCTGTTCCTGGCCGCCTGGCTCGTGGCCCGCTACCTGGCGAGCCCCGAGGCCGCCGCGGGAAGCCCGTTCGGCGTCAGCGAGGCGGCATGGCTCGTCGACGGCCCGCTCGACATCCGCCTCGGCCTCGGCCTCGACGGCCTGTCGCTGTGGCTCTTCGCCCTCTCGGCCCTGCTCTCGGTGACGGCGGTGATGGTCAGCTGGGAAGCGGTGCGTGAGAAGACGGTCGGCTTCTACGCCCTGCTCCTGGTGCTCGAGGCGGCGATGCTCGGCGTCTTCGCCGCCCGCGACGTGATCCTGTTCTACGTGTTCTTCGAGTTCACCCTGGTGCCGCTGTTCTTCCTCATCGGCATCTGGGGCCACGACGACCGCCGCCGTGCGGCGGTGAAGTTCTTCATCTACACCCTCGCCGGCAGCGTGCTGGCGTTCCTGGGGCTGCTCACGATCGTCCTCTGGAACGCCGCCCACACCGGCACGCTCTCCTTCGACATCGCCACCCTCACCGCCGGTCTGGCGGCCCATCCGCTCCCCATGGACGCCCGCGGCGGATGGCTGCAGTGGTGGGTGTTCCTGGCGCTGTTCGCCGGCTTCGCCGTCAAGGTGCCGATCGTCCCCTTCCACACCTGGCTGCCGCTGGCCCACGTCGAGGCGCCCACGGGGGGGAGCGTGGATCTCGCCGGCGTGCTCCTCAAGATCGGCATCTACGGCTTCCTCCGGTTCTCGCTGCCGATGCTCCCCGAGGCCACGGCGGCCGCCGCGCCCTGGATCTTCGGCCTCGGCGTGGTCGGGATCCTCTACGGCGCGCTCGTGGCCCTGGCGCAGACCGACCTCAAGCGCCTCATCGCCTATTCGTCGGTCAGCCACATGGGCTACTGCGTGATGGGGCTGGCGGCGCTCGAGCCGGTGGCGGTCGAGGGGGCGACGCTGCAGCTGGTGAACCACGGCCTCTCGGCGGCGGGGCTGTTCGCCCTGGTGGGGATGATCTACGAGCGCTACCACACCCGCTCGATCGCCAACCTGGGCGGGATCGCGGCCCGCGCGCCCTGGCTGACGGTGATGTTCATGCTCTTCACCTTCTCGAGCATCGGCCTCCCCGGCCTCAACGGCTTCGTGGGGGAGTTCATGATCCTCATCGGATCGTTCCAGCGCGCCTGGGGGGGCGTGTCGGCGGCCTGGCGCCCCGCCTACCTGGCGATGGCCGTCTCCGCGGTGGCGGGCGTCGTGCTCGGCGCCTGGTACATGCTGTGGGCCGTGGAACGGGTGTTCTTCGGCCCCTCGCGCGAGCCTCCCCACGACCACGGCGGCCATGAGGCGCCCGCCGCCGCCCACGCGCACGCCGACGGGCACGGCGCCTCCCACGGGCACGGTGACGGCCACGGCCACGGCGCGCCCGCCGTCCCCACCGACGACCTCCGCTGGTACGAGTGGCTGGCGGTCGCGCCGCCGGCGGCGCTCGCCCTGTGGATCGGACTCTTCCCCGCCACCTTCCTCGCCCCCAGCGCCGCCGCGGTGCGATCCGCGATGGCCCCCGGGGCCGCGGCGCTCGCGGCGAGGATGGAGGCGGGCGATGCCGTCACGGCCCGCCTGCCGGCGCCGCCCCCGCTCACCGCCCACCTCGATCCCATCCCATGACACCCACCTCGCTGTCCACGTTCCTTCTGGCCGGCCCCGAGTTGACGCTCGTCGCGGCAGCCCTCGTGGCCTACCTCGGCGGCGCCTTCTTCGGGCTCCGCCAGGGATGGGTCGTGGCGCTCGCGGGCATCGTCGCCGCCGCGCTGTGGCCGGAGATGGGGCCCGGCAGCGGCGCGGTGGCCACCTCCGGGCCGCTGGCGATCGACGACTTCTCCCTCTTCGTGCGGTCGCTCGTGCTCTGGGCGGGCGCCGGGCTCGCGCTCGTGCAGTCGGGCGACCAGCTGCGCGCGGCGATCACCCCCCGGCCGGGCCCGCGGCCCACGGGCACCTGCGAGGAGGCGGGCACGTTCCTCCTCCTCCTCGCCGGGCTGTCGCTCGTGGCCTCGGCGGGGGATCTGGTCCTCCTCTTCGCCGGTCTGGAGCTGGTGTCGATCCCGACCTACGTCCTTCTGGCGCTCAAGCGCACCGACGCCCGCGGTCAGGAGGCGAGCCTGAAGTACTTCTTCCTCTCGCTGGTCGCCTCGGCGCTGTTCCTCTACGGCCTGGCCGCGCTCTACGGGATCGGCGGATCGACGTCCCTCGAGGCGATCGGCGCGCGGCTCCGCTCGGGAGAGGGACGCGTGGCGGGCACGGCGGAGATCCTCCTCCCGGTCGCCTTCGGCATGCTCCTCGGCGGCGTCGCCTTCCGCCTGGCGGCGGTGCCGATGCACTTCTACGCGCCGGACGTCTACGAGGGCACCGGACCGGCCAACGCGGCCCTGCTCTCCACGCTCCCCAAGGTGGCGGGGATCGTCGTGCTCCTGCGGCTGTTGGCGCTGGGCACCGGCGGCACGACGGGCCTGATCGCCCTCGGCCAGGGGGCCGTGGGCCCGGCCGCCGCCGCCTGGCTGACCTTCGCCTGGCAGGTCGCGGCGCTGCTGGCGGCCGTGACGATGACCGTGGGCAACGTGATGGCGCTGGTGCAGACGAACCTCCGCCGGCTGCTGGCCTGCTCCTCCATCGCCCACGCCGGCTACCTGCTCGTGGGCGTGGCGGCGGCCGCCGCCGCGGACGCCACCGTGGGGGGCCGCCCCTTCGCCGGGCCCGACACCGCCTGGACGGGGGCCCTCGGCGGCGCCTCGGCGACGCTCTTCTACCTCGCCACCTACACCGCGGCCACGGTCGGGGTCTTCGGCGGCCTGGCCTACCTCGGGCACCGCTGGCCGGAGTGGACCAGCGGATCGGCGCCGCGGCCGCCGCGCGAGGAGGTGTCGACGGTGGACGACCTCGACGGCCTCTCGGGCACCAACCCGGTCGTCGCCTTCTCGCTCTCGGTGTTCCTCCTGAGCCTCGCCGGGATCCCGCCGCTGCCCGGCTTCTGGGGCAAGCTGTCGCTGGCGATGTCGGCGCTGGAGGTCGACTGGACCGCCCGCGCCGTGCCGGGCAGCCGGCGCATCGTGTTCATCGCCCTGGCCGTGGTGCTCGTGCTCAACGCCGCCATCGCCGCGGCCTACTACCTGCGGCTGGTGGCCGCGATGTACTTCCGCTCGGCGAAGCGCGGCGTGCAGGCCGACGGCGGGATCGCCGCCGGTCTGGCCATGCTCCTGGCCCTCGTCGCGGTGGGCTCGATGACCTTCCGTCCCAAGCCGCTGTTCGCGGCCGCCTCCCGCGCCGGCGCCGCCGTCGCCGCCCCCCACGAGCGCGGGCCGATCACGGCCGACGCCCCCCCCCAGCCCGGTACGGCGCCACGTGTGCCGCTCGCCCCATGACCATGCCCGACCCGACGAGCGTCCGTGCGGTTCTCGCCGGCATCCCCGATCCCGAGACCGGCCGCCCGCTCACCGAAGCCGGGCAGGTCGCCGCCGTGGAGGCCCAGGCCGGGGCGATCGCCGTCCGCGTCGGGCTGACCACGCACTCGGCGATCCTCCACGCGAAGACCCGCGGACGCATCGAGGAGGCGCTCCGCGCCCGCTTCCCCGACACGGGCCGGATCACCGTCGAGATCGTCCCCCACGAGCGCCCGCCGGTGAAGCTCGGCCAGATCGGCCTGCCGGCCAAGAGCGTGATCGCCGTCGGCTCGGGCAAGGGGGGCGTCGGCAAGAGCACGATCGCCGCCAGCCTGGCGATCGGGCTGGCCCGCGCCGGCAGCGCCGTCGGCCTGCTCGACGCCGACGTCTACGGGCCGAGCGTCCCCCACCTCCTCGGCCTCACGGGCCGGCCGGAGATCCAGGAGGGGAAGATCGTCCCCATGCGCCTCGAGGTGGCGGGGGCGGCGGTGCCGATGCCGACGATGTCGATGGGCTATCTCGTCCCCCCGGGCGAGGCCGTCGTGTGGCGCGGACCGATGCTCCACGGCGCCATCACGCAGATGCTGCGCGACACCGCCTGGGGCCCGCTCGACTACCTCGTGATCGACATGCCGCCGGGCACGGGCGACATCGCGCTGACGCTCTCGCAGATCCTCCCCCTCACCGGCGCGGTCGTCGTTTGCACGCCGCAGGACGTGGCCCTCCTCGACGCCACCAAGGCGATCGCGATGTTCCGCAAGGTGAACATCCCCGTCCTGGGCATGGTGGAGAACATGAGCTTCTTCGCCTGCCCCGACTGCGGGAAGCGCTACGACATCTTCGGCACCGGCGGGGCCCGGCGCACCGCGCAGGATCTCGACATCCCCTTCCTGGGCGAGGTGCCGATCCGGATCCCCGTCCGCGAGCACGGCGACGCCGGGTGCACCGCGTCGAACTTCGACGACCCCGTGGCCGGCCCCTACCTCGAGGCGATCTGCGAGCGGCTCGTCGGCAACCTCGCCGCCGCCCACGCGGCCCGGCCGCCGCTCCCGTCGCTGCCGGTCCTCTGACGGGCCCGGCCCCGTGGCGCGGCAGGCGGGCGGCCGCCGCTCACGCCGGCTCGAGGCCCAGCGCCGCGGCGATCCCCGCGGCGATCGCCGCGGGCTCCCGCTCGATCGCGGCCACGACGGGCCGCTCATCCGCGCCGGGCGGCTCGAGGGCCGCCAGCTGGCTGTCGAGGAGCGAGGCGGGCATGAAGTGGTCGCGGCGGGCGTCGAGGCGGGCGCGGATGAGGGCCTCGGGGCCGTCGAGGAACACCAGCCGCACCCCTTCGCGCCCGACCCCCATCCGCTCGCGGTAGCGGCGGGCCAGCGCCGAGCAGGCGAGCACCGTGCCCGGCCCCTCCGCCTCGAGCGCGGCCGCCAGCACCTCCGCGAGCCGGTCGAGCCACGGTGCCCGCTCGACGTCGGAGAGGGGAATCCCCCGCGACATCAGCGCCACGTTGGCGGGCGGGTGGAAGCCGTCGGCGTCGAGGAAGCGCCAGCCCAAGAGCGCCGCCAGCGCCTCGCCGACGGCGGTCTTGCCGCTGCCGCTGACCCCCATCACGACCACCGCCCGCGTGCCGCGTCCGTCCATCCCCCGCTCCCTCCTTCCCACCACGATCCCGCCACCGTCCCGCCGCGCCGCGCGTCGGGCCCGTCAGTAGAGCGCCACCGTCCCGCCGTCGGGGAAGCGGTGGACCGGCTGCGGTGTGTAGCGCATGACCCGCGCCAGCGAGCGCACCTCCGCCCCGCGGCGGCCGAGCGCCGCCCATTCACGGTAGCTCGCGCGGCGGCGCGGCGACGCCGGCAGCCCCCAGGTGTCGCAGGCGGCATGCCACAGCGTGTCGAGGCGCCGGCGGCGCGGATGGAGCGCGTCGAGGCCGTACCAGTGCCCCGGCTGCTCGACGAGCCCCGCGCCGGCCCGGGCGGCGATCGCCGCCAGCCGTTCGTCGAGGGCGGCGGCCGCCTCCTTGACCCCCGAGAGCGACAGCTCGCAGCGGGGCACGAACAGCGACTTGAGCGCCCGGAAACGCCACTCCCCCACCCCCGCGATGGCCTCCGTGGGGAGGCGGGTGAGCGCCACCGCCGCGCCGCGGTCGCGGAGGCGGGCCACCGCCTCCTCCACCCAGGCCGCCACCTGCCCGGCGTCGGAGCCGTAGAGCAGATCGTTGCCGACGTCGGTCAGCAACGCCACGGGCGCGCGCCCGTCCCGCCCCACGCCGTCGCGGTCGAGGGCCCGCCACAGACCGCAGCGGAGGATCGAGGGCAGGCGCCGCATCCACACCCGGCTGTTGACGCCGTAGGAGCGGCCGTGGCCCGCCGCGACGTAGAGCGCGACGGGCCCCGCGGCCCGGCCGCGCACCGCGGCGGCCAGCCGGGCCAACCCGCGCGAGACGTTGCTCGCCCCGAGCACCACCACCGGCAGCGGTGCCCCGCGCGCCCCGGAGCCCCCGGTCAATTCCAGCGCCTCCAGGGGGGCGAGCGCTGCAACTCCTGGAAGCAGGCCACCGCGAGCATCGCGAACATGATGCCCAGCCAGCGGTCGCCCTGACGCAGGGCCCAGAAGGCCACGAGGCCGCCGGCCACCATCCCGATGCCGGCGGCGATCCGGCCCGAGTCGCGCACGCCGAGCGTCTCGAGCGCCTCGCGCGCCATCTGCCCGCCGTCGAGGGGGGGAACGGGGATCAGGTTCAGCACGGGCCAGCAGATGTTGACGTAGAGGATGAAGTCGAAGAGCGCCAGCGCCTGTCGCGACGCGAAGCCCCGTCCCTCGTCGAACCCCAGCGCCCGCCCCACCGACGCGAACGGGAAGGGCACCACCATTCCCGCCCCCTTGAGGAGGAGGATGACCGCCGCCGCCACGAGGAGCTGCGCGAAGGGCCCCGCCGCCGACACCAGGAAGCGCTCGGCGGGGCGGAGGTGGCGGCGGCGGCCCCACGTCTCGGGGATCGCCAGGCCGCCGAAGTGGTAGAGCACGATCCGCGCCGGTTGGCCGAAACGCGCGAAGGCCAGCGCGTGGCCCAGCTCGTGGATCAGGATCGACCCCAGCACGACCGCGCACCACATCGCGAGGTAGACGAACACGCCGCGCCGGTCGCCCCCGGCGAAGAACTCGCAGACGTTCCAGCCGATGAGCACCGTCCCCAGCCAAAACAGCCCCGAGACCCGCACCGGCAAGCCGGCGACCCGGAACCCGATGTCGAGCGGGGTCGTCTGGGGCTCGGAGAGGAGCATGCGTGGGATCCCGGGGACCGCGGCGGAAGCGCCGGAGAGCCCGAGTCTACCGCGGGGCGCGTCAGGCGGCGCGGGCCGCGTCGCCGGCGCCCGCCGCGCCGCGCACGGCGGCGG
>CAISKG010000526.1 GCA_903885855.1 uncultured Planctomycetaceae bacterium | reverse complement strand
TGCTCGCATGGTTGAGTTCGTCGGAGACGATCGCGTCTTCCGGCCCGAGGATCGTCTCGAAAAGCCCGCCATTGGCGTCCCAGCAGGAGTTGTAGAGGATCGTGTCCTCCATCCCCACGAACCGGCTGATCCGCTCCTCGAGTTCCTTGTGGAGCGTCTGGGTGCCGCAGATGAAACGCACGCTCGCCAGGCCGTAGCCCCAGGGATCGAGGGCGGCGTGCACCGCCTGCACCACCTCCGGATGGTCGGCGAGGCCGAGGTAGTTGTTGGCGCACATGTTGAGCACGCCGCGGCCACCCGTGCGGATCCGCGCCCCCTGCGGCGACTCGAGCACGCGCTCGCGCTTGTAGGTGCCCGCCCCGCGCATCGCCTCGGTGTCGCGCGCGAGCGTCTCGTAGAGCCCCTCCCTGCTCATGCGTCCCTCCAGGCCAGGATCACCTTGCCGCTGCGGCCCGACTGCATCGCCGCGAAGCCCCTCTCGAAGTCGGTGTAGTGGAAGCGGTGCGTGATCACGGGGGTGATGTCGAGCCCGCTTTCGACCATCACCGTCATCTTGTACCAGGTCTCGTACATCTCGCGGCCGTAGATGCCCTTGATCGTGAGCATGTTGAAGATCACGGTGTTCCAGTCGATGGCGATCGGCTCGGCGGGGATCCCGAGCATGGCGATCTTCCCGCCGTGGCACATCGTCTCGAGCATCGAGTGGAGCGCCGCCGGCGAGCCCGACATCTCGAGGCCCACGTCGAAGCCCTCCTTCATCCCCAGGTCGCGCATCACGTCGGCGAGGCGCCCGGAGCGCACGTCGAGGGCGACCGTGGCCCCCATGCGGCGCGCCAGCTCGAGGCGGTGGGGATTGACGTCGGTGATCACCACGTGCCGGGCCCCCGCGTGCCGGACGACCGCCAGCGCCATCAGACCGATCGGCCCGGCCCCGGTGACGAGCACGTCCTCGCCGAGGACGTCGAAGGAGAGCGCCGTGTGGACGGCGTTGCCGAGGGGGTCGAAGATCGCCGCCACGTCGCGGTCGATGCCGGGGTCGTGGTGCCAGATGTTGGTCATCGGCAGCGCCAGGTATTCCGCGAACGCGCCCGGGCGGTTCACCCCCACGCCCTGCGTGTCCTTGCAGAGGTGGCGCCGGCCGGCGAGGCAGTTGCGGCAGCGGCCGCAGACGACGTGCCCCTCGCCCGAGACGATCTCGCCGATGGCGAAATCGTGCACGTTCGATCCCACCGCCACGATCTCGCCGACGAACTCGTGCCCCACCACCATCGGCACGGGGATCGTCTTCTGCGCCCAGGCGTCCCAGGAATAGATGTGCAGGTCGGTGCCGCAGATGCCGGTGCGGTCGACCCGGATGAGCACGTCGTTGATGCCGATCTCGGGGATCGGCACGCGCTCGAGCGACAGGCCGGGGGCTCGATCGCGCTTCACCAGCGCGTGCATCGTGTCCATGGGGGGCTCCGGGGGGCCTCGGCGGGGATGGTCCGGGCGCGGCGGCCGTCGCCCGGCCCGGGTCGAAAGGGTATTCCACCGCGCGCGGCCCGCCAAGGCGGATCGAGGCCTCGTTTCCCCGTCGGCGCCGCGTCCGGCCGCGCCCCGTCGCCGCCCGATCCCGCGCGCGGATAGGATCGCCCGCACGGGGCCACTCCGCCTCCGCGTCTCGCCCCCCCCACATCGCCCCGGAAACCGCCATGGCAGGTCCCGCCGACCGCATCACGCTCGCCGGCCGACGGGCGCTCGTGACCGGCGCCTCGCGCGGCTTGGGCGCCGAGATCGCCGCGGTCTTCGCCGACGCCGGCGCCGACCTCGTCATCACGGGCCGCGACCGCGACGGCCTCGAGGCGACGCGCCTGGCCGTCGAGGCCCGCGGGCGCCGCTGCCTGGCGGTGGAGGCGGATCTCGCCGATGACGACGGCCCCCGGGTCGTCGGCCGGCGGGCGCTCGACTTTCTCGGCACCGTCGACATTCTCGTCAACAACGCCGGCGTGGTGTTCATCGAGGATCTGCTTTCCATCACGCCGGAGCACTGGCAGCGGACCATGGACGTCAATCTCCGCGCCCCGCTGCGGCTCGCGCAGGAGGTCGTGCCCGGGATGATCGCCCAGCGGCTCGGCAAGGTGATCAACATCTCGTCGATGGCGGCCGTGCTCGTTCCGGAGGGACACGGCGCCTACGCCGCCGCCAAGGGGGGCCTGAACCTCCTCACGCAGGCCATGGCGGCCGAATGGGGGCGGTTCAACATCCAGGCCAACGCGGTGGCCCCGACGGTGATCCTCACGGCCATGGGGCGGCAGGTGTGGGGCGATCCTGCCAAGGGAGACCCGATGAAGGCGCGCATCCCCGTCCGCCGCTTCGGCGAGCCGGTGGAGGTGGCCGATCTGGTGCTGTTCCTGGCCTCCCCGGCCTCCGACTTCCTCTGCGGCCAGGTGCTCCGCCTCGACGGCGGCCTGTCGGCGGTGTGAGGCCGTCGTCGGCCGCGGCAATTGGCCTTTCCCCGTCGCCGTCATCCGGCGTACAGTGCCGCCGATCTGTGGAAGCCTTCGACACGCCGCGTGGCACGTGCCCGCATCGCGTATCTTCGCGCTCGCCCCGGTGCCGTGGCGGGCCGTTGCCGGCCGGGATCGCCGATCCCCCGGAGCGGTTGTCCCGTGTGGCCAGGAAGACCCGCATCCTCCCGGGGGTGATCCACGATGTGGTTTCCGATGCAGCTCGCCGGATGGTTCGTGGCGATGGTGGTGCTGATGTCGATCATCGAGCATCAGGTGCATGCACGCCTCATGCACAAGGCGCCGCGTCACTTCTTCCTCAAGCGCCTCGCCGGGAGGCGGAAGATCTTCACGAGCCATGCCGTCAAGCACCACGGCCAGTACCGGGAGCACTTCCACGACGAGCCGGTCCCCAGCGGCGAGGACCGCGGCATCCGCCTGAACCTCGCCGAGGGGCTGCTCCAGGCAGCCCCCGTCAGCGCCATCCTGTGCTGCGTGTCGCCGACGGCGGCGGCGATGTTCCCCGCGGTGGTCTGCCTGCACCACGTCATCTGGAACCAGATCCACCTGGAGATGCACAAGCCCGAGGGGCGATTCTTCGCGCGGTGGGCCGCCTACCGCTACGTGGCCCGCCACCATTTCCTCCACCACCGCCACCCCGACAAGAACTTCAACGTGGCCTTCCCGGTCGGCGACTGGCTGTTCTCGACCGTGGCCGTGCCCTCGGCCGCCGACCGGCTGGCCATGGAGGAGGCGGGAATCGCCTGATCGATCGCGGCGGCCGCAGGGCCCCGGAACGTATTTCCGCGCCGGCGGCGGGCACGGCGGCGCGATCGGGTGTATGATGCCCGGCATCTGGAATGCCGACGCTCCCTCCGGGGACCCAGTCGCCCCGTGTCGTCGGCCCGCGAGGCATCGAGTGTCCGCGTGCGCGGCGCTCGGGCGAGGGGTTCCCCTGGTTCTCGCCATCCCGGCTTGGTTGGGCCACCATGTTTGGCCCGTTTCTTCACGGCCCGGAAAACCGTTGGGCCGCCCGGATGATCCCGGGAATCGGAGGATGCGATGGCGATGAAATTGTACGTGGGGAACCTCAATTACCAGGTGACCAATGCCTCGCTCGAGGGCCTGTTCGCCGAGTTCGGCGCGGTGCGCTCGGCGCAGGTGGTGATGGACCGTGAGACGGGCCGCAGCAAGGGCTTCGGGTTCGTGGAGATGGCCGACGACAACGCCGCCCGCGCGGCGATCGAGGGGCTCCACGACCGCGAGGTCGACGGCCGTCGGCTGACGGTCAACGAAGCCCGTCCGCGCGAGGAGCGCCCCGGCGGCGGCCGTGGCGGGTACGGCGGCCGTCGTTGACAGCGGATCCCGCGCCGTGCGCCCAGGCGCCCGCGCGGGGTCGCAGGGAAAAGCGGACGGGAGGGGGCGGTCGATGGCGGCCGCTCCCCTCCCGCGCCCTGCCGATCGGACGCATCGAGCCCGAGAACCGGAAGGGGTTCCCATGTCACAGCCCTCGCACAAGAAGCCCATTCCCCCGGCGCTCGGCAAGGCGGCGCAGCGTCCCCGCTGCCCGGTCTGCGGCATGCCCGCCTACTCGCGCAGCGGCACCCATCCGCAGTGCAGCCAGACCGCGCAGGACCGTCTCCTCCGGGCGGCGACGAAGCCCCCCGTGGCGGCGACGCCCCCGGCGCCACCGTCGGTGCCCCCCGCGGCGGGCTGAGCCCCAGGGCCGGACCGGGTTGTCGGGGCGGAGCGGAGCCGCGAAGATCACCCCCGCCCGTCGGCGCCGTTGCGCGAGCCTGCGCAGCGTCGCTGCGCCTCCGCGTCGGTTGCCGCGGGCCGCTCATGCCCACGGAGCCGAGAACCGCATGCCGACGACCGACCGACGGGATCGCGCCCGGCCGTGGCCGGCCCCGACACGGCGCGTGCCGCCGTCCCTCACGAGCCTCCTGCTGCTTTCGGCGCTTTTCGCCCCCGAGGTCCTGGCACGCGATCCGGCGCCCCGGAAGGGGGAAATGGCGGGGTACCTGCTCGTGCCGCATGCCCGGGTCGAGCGGCGCTTCGACGCCGGCTTCTCGATGTACGTCGCGGCCTGGCCGCTGCTCGAGCACTATCCCGGCCAGGACTTCCAGAGCGGCCTCTTCGGCACCTGGATGTTCGCCCAGCACGGGGATCGCAAGCCCGAGAAGGCCTATTCCGACATCGAGGGGGGCTTGGGCTGGTGGCGCGACACCCGCTTCGCCACCGAGACGCCCAAATTCATCATGGGCGGCGTGGCGGTGGAGTTCGTGGAGTGGGCCAACGGCCCCGGGGCCGGCAAGGGGCGCGACTGGGACCATCCGGCCGGGCACTACGCGATCGCGCAGCTGAGCCCGTGGGTGCTCTGGCCGCCGGACGGCCTCAATCTCCGCCAGGGCACCGCCGGCGAGCTCTTCGGCTACGGCTATCTCCCCCTGCCCCTCGCCACGGCGAAGGCCACCACCTTCGGCGCCGACCTGCCCACCGGCCCGCAGTGCTGGACGCTCTTCCTGAACACGGCCAACTTCAAGGGCCCGGTGACGTTCTTCCTCCCCGCCTTCTGGTCGAAGCCCACGATCGATCGCCCCGAGCTCGCCGGCATGATGCTGGACGCCCGCCCCTCGGACCCCAACAAGGCGGTGCAGATGGAGACGCAGCACGTCCCCGCCTTCCTCGGCGAGGACGCCTCGGGCACGCGCTACGCCCGCGTCGCCCCCACGCGTTTCCCCGCCGCGGCCGACGGGCCGGCGCCGCTCATCCACCGCATCACCGCCTACGATCGCGGCGCGCTGTGGGACGGCGTCGCCGCATGGTTCGACGGGGGCCCGGAGGCGACCGGCACGATCGATTCGCGTGCCTCGGTGGTCCAGGCCTTCGAGGATCGCGGGGGGGCGACCTGGCGGATCTATGCCGACGGAACGCCGCGCGACGCCACGGTGCCGATCGCCTGGGACGCGATCGCCGGCCCCGTGGCCCTCGATCCCACCACCTACGGCTACCGCTGGTCGGACAAGGTCACTCCCGCCACGGCCGAGGGGGGCGGCAGGCTCGTCTCCCTGCCGGAGTACTACCGGGCCGAGCGGGACGCGGAGGGGCGGGAGCGGTGGCGCGCCGTGGCCGCGGAGGAGGTGCCCGCCGAGACGGGCCTGGCCGCGGAGACCTTCCCGAGGCGGCGCGGGGCGGAGCGCGGCGCCTACGTCACGCCGGAGACGCCGGAGAGCTGCTGGAAGACCCCCGGGCCGGTGGCCGGGCCGTGCGAGGCCCGGCTCGGCGACGGCAGCGTGGTCACCTACTGGTGGTACCGCTTCGCCGACCAGCCGGCCCTCCTCAACGCCGACCTCTCGCCGGCGGAGCGCGAGGCGATGCAGCGCCGCGTGGAAATGCTGCACCGCTCCTGGCGGCGCGACCGCGACTACCTCCCGCCCCCCACGATCGGCACGCTCGCCGACCTCGACCCGGCGGTGATCGTGGAGCCGCCTCCGGGCCTCGAGATCGGGCACGTGCCGATCGTCACCCGGCAGGCCGCCGCGGACTGAAACCCCGTCGCGCGGCCCGGGGTCAGAATCGGCGTTGCGACGCGTCGACGGCCGTCGCGGCGGCGGCGGCGTCGAACGGCGCCGCGAGAAAGCGTCCGATCCGCCGGCACTCCCCCTCCGGATCGGCGAGCATCCGCTCGTAGGAGACGTGCAGCACCTGCCAGGCCGGGCGGGCGGCGACCAGAGCGTCGATCCGCTCCATCTCGGCGGCGAACTGCCGCGCGAGCACCGTCGCGGACGTGGCGCCGGCCACGGTGCCCAGCCGCGCCTTCATCGCCTCCTGCGAGGCGAGCACCTGCCCCAGCGGGCGGTGCAGCACGATCACCCGCGTGGGCGACCCCGGCGGCAGATGGCGCAGCAACGGCGCCACCACCTTCACGGCCCGGCCCCGCGCGGCCGCGAGCCAGCCCCGCTCGGAGACGCCCGTCGAGGCGAGCGACTTCACCGGCTCGTATTCGTAATAGCCCAGGCGGTTGCTGTCGTCGGGCCCGCGGACACGGTCGACCAGCAGCGGCACGCCGCCGCGCTCGAGCACCCGCATCAGCATCGACGTGCCGCTGCGCGGCAGGCCGCTGACGACCAGCACCTCGTCGCCGCGCG
>CAISKG010000525.1 GCA_903885855.1 uncultured Planctomycetaceae bacterium | reverse complement strand
GGCCTCGGCGCGGAGGAGCCCCCCCAGGGAAAACCCGGCGGCGCCGAAGGAGAGCCCGCCGATGGCGAGGAAGTCGCGCCGGCCGAGGCCGTCGCACTGGCGCTGCCGACCGCCCTGGATCATGAGCATGGCGAGAGGTCTCCCTGAGGCATCATCGGATTCTACCCGGCCCGGACCGCTGGCAATCCTGGGCTCTGCGCCCCCGGGTAGTGTTCTCCGGGGAAGCGAAGGGCACCACGGCGAAAGCCGCCGCACCCCGGTGGTCGATGGTAAATCGGGGGAGTCTGTCACGTTTCGGCCGCCGGAGCCCGCCAGCGGGGCCATCCGCCGCCGCGACGGCGTTCGTTCCCGGGGTTCGCGTGCGGTAGATTTGGAGCGGTTTTCCGCCGCCAGGGTCCCACCCATGCTCACCATCCCCGCCCCCGGCGCCTCCGGCCCGCGCTTCTGCGACGGCCTCCGCCGGCGCGACCTGCTGCGGGTCGGCACGCTCTCGGTGGGGGGGCTGTCGCTGCCCCGGATCCTCGCCGCCGATCAGGCCGCCGGCCGGCGCGGGCACACCGCCGTGATCATGATCTACATGTGCGGGGCCCCCGGCCACCAGGACATGTACGACCTGAAGATGGACGCCCCGGCCGAGATCCGCGGGGAGTTCCGCCCGATCGCGACCAACGTTCCCGGGATCCGGATCTGCGAGCACATGCCGCGCCTGGCGCGGATCATGGACAAGTGCGTGCCGCTGCGGAGCGTCCACGGCTCCCCCGACGGCAACCACGATTCCTTCATCTGCTACACCGGCCGTACCGTGCGCAACCAGCCCCCCGGCGGCTGGCCGAGCATCGGCGCGGTGGCCTCGCGGCTCCTCGGCCCCGTCGATCCGGCCGTGCCCGCCTTCGTGGGCCTCTCCCCGGACGCCGGGCATCCCCCCTACGGCTCGCCCGGGCTGCCCGGCTTTCTCGGCGTCTCGCACGCCGCCTTCCGCCCCAACGGCACCGCGAGCACCGACATCGTCCTGGAGCGTCTCACGCCGGCCCGCCTCGACGACCGGCGCCGCCTCCTGGCCGGGGTCGACCGGCTGCGCCGCGACATCGACGCCAGCCGGGCGCTGGAGGGGATGGACGCGCTCACCCAGGGAGCCTTCGACATCCTCACCAGCGCGCGCCTCGCCCGGGCGCTCGACGTCTCGGAGGAGCCTGCGGCCGTCCGCGAGCGCTACGGCAAGGGGGATCCGGCGCGCTTCGGCGACGGGGCCCCGCGGAACCTCGAGCACTTCCTCGTGGCGCGCCGGCTGGTCGAGGCCGGGGCCCGCGTGGTGACGCTCAACTTCGGCCGCTGGGACTTCCACTCCGACAACTTCAACGGCATGCGCGACACGCACCTGCCCCTCTTCGACCAGGGACTCTCGGCACTGATCGAGGATCTCCACGCGCGCGGCCTCGACCGCGACGTGGCGGTGTGCGCCTGGGGCGAATTCGGGCGCACGCCGCAGATCAACAAGGACGCCGGGCGCGACCACTGGCCGCAGGTCGGCGGTGCGCTGCTGGCCGGGGGCGGATTCCGCACCGGGCAGGTGATCGGCGCCACCGACCGCCTCGGCGGCGAGATCGCCGACCGCCCGGTGCACTTCGCCGAGGTACTCGCCACGCTCTACCGCCACCTGGGCGTCGATCCGGCCGAGGCGTCGCTCCGCGACCACTCCGGCCGGCCGCAGTACCTGCTCGACGCCGCCGCCCCCCTCCCCGAGCTCGCCTGAAGGCCGCCGGACCGCCTCCGAGGACCCCGCCCCATGCTCACCATCCCCGGCCGTCCGCTCGGCGGCTTCTGCGACCGCGCCTCGCGCCGGCAGTTCCTGCGCATCGGCACCCTCGCCCCGCTGGGCGTGGCGGGGCTGTCGCTGGCCGACCTGCTCCGGGCCGGCGAGCCCGCCGCGGGCAGGCGGCACAAGTCGGTGATCATGATCTACCTCCCCGGCGGGCCGCCCCACCAGGACATGGTCGACCTCAAGCCGCAGGCCCCCGCCGAGGTGCGCGGGGAGTTCGCACCGATCGCCACCAACGTCCCGGGGATCGAGGTCTGCGAGCTCATGCCGCGGATCGCCTCGATGATGGACAAGTTCGCCGTCATCCGCTCGATCGTGGGCGCCACCGGCGACCACTACTCCTTCCAGTGCCTCACCGGCCGCAGCCACCAGCGCCAGCCCCCCGGCGGCTGGCCGGAGTTCGGATCGGTGGTGGCCCGGCTCCAGGGCCCCGCGCATCCGGCCGCGCCCCCCTACGTCGGGCTCTCGCCGCGGATGCAGCACCGCCCCTACAACTCCGGCAAGCCGGGCTTCCTCGGCCCCTCCTGCACCCCCTTCCAACCCAACGGCGACGCCCGCGAGGAGCTCGTCCTCTCCGGCCTCACGCTCGACCGGCTCGGCGACCGCGGGGCGCTGGTGCGGGCGCTCGACTCCTTCAACCGCCAGGCCGACTCCAGCGGGATGATGGAGGGGATGGACGCCTTCCGCCGCCAGGCGCTCGGTGTCCTCACGTCGAGCGCTCTGGCCGACGCGCTCGACGTCTCGAAGGAGCCCCAGGCGGTGCGCGATGCCTACGGCTACGGCACCGAGAAGCACCAGGGGGACGGCGCGCCGCGCCTCATGCAGCAGTTCCTCGCCGCCCGGCGCCTCGTCGAGGCGGGGGTGCGCTGCGTGACGATCAGCTACAGCTTCTGGGACTACCACGGCAACAACTTCGCCCTCTGCCGCGAGAACATCCCCCAGCTCGACCAGGGCGTGTCGGCGCTCGTGGCCGATCTCCACCAGCGCGGCCTCGCCGACGACGTGGCGGTGGTGGTGTGGGGGGAGTTCGGACGCACGCCGAAGATCAACAAGGACGCCGGGAGGGACCACTGGCCCAACGTCTCCTGCGCGCTCGTGGCCGGCGGCGGCCTGCGGACCGGGCAGGTGATCGGCTCGACCGACCGGATCGCCGCCGAGGTCAAGGACCGGCCGGTGCGCTTCGAGGAGGTGCACGCCACGCTCTACCACTGCCTGGGCATCGACCACCTCACGACCGTCCCCGACCTCTCCGGCCGCCCGCAGTACCTCACCGACCACCACGCCCCGCTGCCCGAGCTGGCCTGATGCCCCGCCTCCACCTCGCCGCGGCCGCCGCGGCCCTCCTCGCCGCCGGAGGGGCCGCCGCCGAGCCGCTCCCCTTCGCGCCGCGCGTCGTCGACCCGCATCCGGGCGAGATCTGCTACGCCGTCACCCTCGCCGACGTCGACGGCGACGGCCGGGACGACATCGTCGTCGTCACCGAGAACGCGGTCCTGTGGTACGCGAACCCCGGAAGCGCCGAAGGGGAGTGGCGGAAGCGGACGGTGATCCGCGACCAAACGCCCCGCGACAACGTCTGCATCGCCCCCCACGACATCGACGGCGACGGGAAGGTCGATTTCGCGCTGGGCGCCTCCTGGCCGAAGACCGGCAGCGTGCACTGGCTCTCGCGCGGCGCCTCCCTCGACGACCCCTGGCGGGTCCACGACCTCGGGCCGCTCCATTCCACCCACCGCATGCGCTTCGCCGACGTCCTCGGCACCGGCACGGCGCAACTGGTCGTCTCGCCGCTGGTCGCGCCCGACGGCGCGCCGGGAGTCGCCCTCACCGCCTACGCGATCCCCACCGACCCGGTCCGCGACCGCTGGCCGGCGACGGTCCTCGACGGCACCTTGAACCGGATGCACAACCACGCCCACGCCGACGTCGACGGCGACGGCCGGATCGACACCCTCACCGCCAGCCGCGAGGGAGTCCATCTGCTCCGCAAGCGTGCCGACGGCTTCGCGAAGGCGACGCTCGCCGCTGGGATGCCCGGCAGCGCGCCCAACTCGGACGGCTCGGGGGAGATCAAGGCCGGGTCGCTCGCGAGCGGCCGCGAGTTCATCGTCACCGTCGAGCCGATGCACGGCACGGCGGTGGCCGTCTACCATCCCTCCGCCGACGGCCCCGCCGCCCCCTGGCGGCGGACGGTGATCGACACGGGTTACGTGCGCGGCCACGCCCTGGCCGCGGTCGACCTCGACGGCGACGGCGGCGACGAGATCGTCTTCGGGTCGAGCGACGCCTCGGCCGTCGAGGGGCACGGCCCGACGCTCGCCGTCTACCGGGCGAACGCCGACGGCTCGGCGTGGACGCGCGAGGTGATCGACGCCGGCGGCGTGGCGGTCGAGGACCTCGTCGCCGCCGACCTCACCGGCGACGGCAACCCCGACATCGTCGCCGTCGGCCGCGCCACCCACAACGTGAAGCTCTACGTGAACGCCCGCCCGCCCCGGCGCTGAGCCGGGGTCGGCGCGGGCGTCGCCGGCAGGTCAGCCGTAGAGCGCCTGCTCCATCTGCTTGCGGACGGTCGTGAGGCGGGCGACGTCGCCGCCGCCGACCTCCGCCGTCGCCCAGCCGGCGAAGCCGATCTCGGCCAGCGCCTCGCGCACCTCGCCCCACGGCACGTCGTCGTCGGCGCTGACGATGTCGACGAAGGCGTTGTTCTTGCGGCTGAAGCCCTTGATGTCGAGCTTCACGCAGCGGTGGCCGAACTGCCGGATCCACTCCTTCGGCTGGCCGTACTTCCAGTGGTTGCCGACGTCGTAGTACATCCCCACCCAGGGGCTCTTGAAGCTGTCGACGAAGGCGATGAACCGCTCCGGCCCCTGCTCGGGGGGCGCGTCGTGGTCGTACATCATCCGGTTCCAGACGTTCTCGACGAGGATCGGCTGGCCGAGCGAGGCGGCCAGCGGCAGCACCTTCCTGATCTCGTTGCGACACCGTTCCTCGATCTCCGCCTCCGGTCCGTCCCCCCCCTGGCCGACGACGATCAGCACGCCGCTGCCGCCGGCGGCGTGGGCCACGCGCAGGCAGTGCTCGAGGTTCGCGACGGCGGTGGCCCGGTCGTCGGGGGAGGGGCTCGTGAGGCGCTTCCCCCAGTGGTCGTGGTTGATGGCGTTGTGGACGAACACGCCGCTGTCGCGCACGGCGGCCCGGGCCTCGGCGGCGGTGATCCCGCCGGCCTGATCGAGGTCGACGCCGTCGAAGCCGGCGTCGGCCGCCATGGTGAGCCGCTCCACCAGCGAGAGCGCCTTCCCCCCCGATTCGCCGGCGATCATGCCGAGCTTGCAGGAGAGGAGGATCTTCTTCCCGGCCGGCGGCGAGACGAACGTCTCGGGCGCGGCGTCGGCCGCCACGGCGGCCCCGGCGGGCAGCGCGGCGACAGCCGCACCGGCGGAGACCGATGCCAGCAGGCGACGGCGGGAGAGGGGGGGCGGGATGGGTCGGCATGGCGCGAGGATCCTCGGGGTCGGTGTCGCGGGCCGGCGGGGCCACGGACCCCGCCGCGGCCGTTTCGCGGCACCAGCAGGATACCCCCCGATCGGGCGCGCGACGACCGCCCGCGGATTCCCGGGGGAGCGGGCCGCTACCGCCGGTCCCAGCGCAGCGGCGGGACGTCGAGTCGGCGGATGTGACGGCTGCGGAAGTCCTGAAAGGCGGCGTCGAGCTGCTGCTGCGCCTGCATCGTCACCGCGCCCACGCGGATCGCCCGGAGGATCGCCCCCTCGTCGACGATCCCGATCCCCCGGATCGCCTGGAGGAGCCCGGAGACGCGCTCGTCGGCGGTGATCCGCTGCACGGTCGCCTCGTCGGCGGTCGCCGCGTCGGCCGACGACGACTCGCGCCAGATCGTCTCCCAGGAGCCGTCGGGCATCCGCGCCTCGAAGACCGATTCCACCACCGCCCGGCCGTTGTGCGGGTCGACCTCGACGCGCGTCGTGCGGTGGCGGCCGACGTCGCCGGCCTGCCGCCGCGCCGACTCCAGCCACCGCTCCGCCTGGCCGGCGCCGCCGGCGGGGCGCGGCGCCGCGCCCGCGGGC
>CAISKG010000524.1 GCA_903885855.1 uncultured Planctomycetaceae bacterium | reverse complement strand
GCTGGAGGCGGCCGGCCTGGAGGCCCGCCGCCGCTCCGCCCCCCCGGCCTCCGGGTCGCGGCCGTCGCCGCGGTCCGCCGAGCCGCCGGGCGGCCGGCGCTGACGCGCGACGCATGGCGAAACCGCGCAAGATCCGGGTCGACTTCCGCAAAAACCGCTCCGTGCGGCGTCGGGACGGCGACCTGACGCGGTCGCTCGGCGACGATCCCGACGCCCTGGCCGACATGGCCTCGCGCGAGCGCGTCTCGGGCAAGGGCGACCTGACGCGCAAGCGCACCGTGCGGCTCGACGACGACCTTCCCGGCGCCGCCGCCTGGCGCGGCCAGGTGCTCCACGTTCACGGCCTCGAGAATTTCGTGCGCCGCGACGACGACGGTGCGGTGATCCGCTGCACCACGCGGCGCGTGCTGCGCACGATGTCGATCCTCGAACGGCATCCGGTGGTGGCCGGCGACCGGGTCACCGTCCGTCCCGCCACCGCCGCCGAGGCGGCCGAGTCGTCCCACGACGCCACCATCCACTCCATCGAGCCGCGCCGCAGCGAGCTGGCCCGCTCCAGCCGCGGCCGCCGCCACGTGATCGTCGCCAACGTCGACCAGGTGATGATCGTCACCAGTGCCGCGCGCCCCGACCCCAAGCCCGGCCTCGTCGACCGGCTGCTGGTGGCGGCCGAGTCGGCCGGCATCGAGCCGCTGGTGTGCATCAACAAGGCCGACCTCGCCCCCCCGTCGGCGATCGTGCCCCTGGCCGGCGTCTACGCACGGATGGGATACCGCGTGGTGCTCTGCTCGGCGGTCAGCGGTCTGGGCATCGAGCGGCTCCGGGCGGAGCTGCGCGGCCGGCTCACGGCCCTGGTCGGCCAGAGCGGCGTGGGCAAGTCGTCGATCCTCAACCGGCTCGATCCATCCCTGGCGCTGCCGGTCGGCGAGGTGAGCCGCGACAACGACAAGGGGCGCCACACGACCACCACCGCCCGGCTCGTCCCCTGCTCCTTCGGCGGGACGTTCGTCGACACGCCGGGGGTGCGGCAGTTCCAGCTGTGGGAGGTGGTGCCGGCCGAGGTTCCCGCGGCCTTCCGCGACCTGCGGCCGCTGGCGAACCTGTGCCGTTTCCCCGACTGCACGCACGACCACGAGGATGGCTGTGCGGTCAAGGAAGCCGTCGGCGACGGCCTCCTCGACGCGCGGCGCTGGGAGAGCTGCCGCCACATGGCCGCCAACCTCGGCGACGCGCCGGAGGACGACGCATGACCTCGTCACCGCGGGCCAAGAGCGTGCACAGCGAGCGGGCGGTGCTCGTGGGGGTGCTGCGCGGGGCCGCCGCCGAGGCGCCCGACCCGCTCGACGAGATCCGCGGCCTGGCGGAGTCGGCGGGGGCGCTCGTCGCCGCCGAGCTCACCCAGCGCCGCGACGCCCCCGACCAGACCACCTACCTCGGCAAGGGGAAGGTGGCCGAGCTGTCGGCACTCGTGGCCCACCACGACGCCGACGTCGTGATCTTCGACAACGATCTCTCCCCCGCCCAGACGCGCAACCTCGAGCGCGAGCTGAAGGTCAAGGTGCTCGACCGCTCCGAGGTGATCCTCGACATCTTCGCCTCGCGCGCCCGCACCTACGAGGCCCGGCTGGCGGTGGAACTGGCGCAGCTGGAGTATTCGCTGCCGCGCCTGAAGCGCATGTGGACGCACCTCTCGCGCCTCAAGATGGGGATCGGCATGCGCGGCCCGGGCGAGAAGCAGCTCGAGGTCGACCGCCGCCTCGTCGAGAAGCGGATCCACGACCTGCGCCAGGAGCTGGCCGCGATCCACGGCCGCAAGGAGCGGCAGGTGGCCGCGCGGCAGGATCACATGACCGTCTCCCTCGTCGGCTACACCAACGCCGGCAAGAGCACGCTCCTGAACCGCCTCACCGGATCCGACGAGCTCGCCGAGGACAAGCTCTTCGCCACCCTCGACACGCGCACGCGCCGCTGGAAGCTCGACGGCTGGGGCCCGGTGCTCCTCTCCGACACCGTCGGCTTCATCCGCGACCTCCCCCACCGGCTCATCGCCAGCTTCCGGGCCACGCTCGAGGAGACGCGCGCCGCCGACCTCCTCCTCCACGTGGCCGACGCCTCGAGCCCGCTGGTCGACGACCAGATCGCGGCCGTCAACGCCGTGCTCGTGGAGCTGGGCGTGGAGGCGAAGGACACGCTGCTGGTGCTCAACAAGGTCGACGCCCTCGACGACCGCCTCCGGCTCGCCGCGCTGCTCGACCGCCATCCCCACGCCGTGCCGATCTCGGCCCGCAGCGGGCTGGGGATCCCGGAACTCGTCCGCACCGTCAGCGACTGCCTGGGGCGGGGCTTCCACGACGTCGACGTGCGCACGAGCCCCGCCAACGGCCGGCTCCTCGCCTGGCTCTCCGCGCATGGCGAGGTGCTGTCGCGCCGCTTCGACGACGACGCCGTGATCGTCCACTGCCGGATCCCCGCGGCGCTCCTCGGCCGGATCACCGCCGACGAGGCGGAAGTCGTCCCCCACGCCCGCTCGTCGACGGGAGCGGCCCCGGGCTCCCCCTCCCCCGCGCTTCCCCATGCCGACAGCGACGGCCCATCCTGAGCGCGAGCCCCGGCGCGGCGCCCCGGCACGCGGCCGGCGCGTGCTCCGCGGCGCGCGCGTGATCGTCACCGGCGCGTCGTCGGGGGTGGGCCGCGAGTTGGCGCGGGAGCTGGCCCGGCGCGGGGCGAGCGTGCTGGCGACGGCGCGGCGCGCCGAGCGACTCGAGGCCCTCGCCGCGGAGGTGCCGATCGCCACGCTGGCCGGCGACGTCACCCTCCCCGCCTTCCGCGTGGCCCTCGTGCGCGACGCCGTCGCCCGATTCGGCGGGCTCGACGCCGTCGTCGCGGCCGCGGGAAGCGGCGCCATCGGCGACTTCGCCGCCTCCGATCCGGACACGCTCCGCCGCGTGATGGAGATCGACTTCTTCGCCCCGGTCGAGCTGGCCCGCGTGGCGCTCCCCGAGCTCTCGCGCGGCCGGGATCCGGCGATCGTGCTCGTGGGCTCGATCCTCGGCCTCCACCCGCTCCCGCTCCATGCCGAGTACTGCGCGGCGAAGTCGGCGATCCACGCCTTCGCGGGCACGCTCCGCGCCGAACTGGCCCCCGCGGGGATCGACGTCCTGCTGGCCACCCTCGGCCCCACGGCGTCGGAGTTCTGGGAAAACCTGCTGGCCGGCGCGCGCCCGGCCTGGTCGCGCGGCCGCCAGCTCGACGCGGCCACGACGGCCCGGGTGATCCTCGATGCCCTGGAGCGGCGGCGCCCCACGGTCTACCCCGGCTGGTCGGCGAAGGGCTTCGCGATCGCCGCCCGATTCTTCCCGCGCACCCTCGACCGGATCGTCCGCCGGCGGATGGCGAATGGGTGAGCGGCCACCGGGGCGTGCCCGCCCGGGCCTCAGGCCCCCTTGGCCTGTTCCAGCTCCGCGCCGATCGCCAGCAGCCCCTCGGCGTCCAGGACCAGCTGATTCGACTGGAAGAGCCGGCGGATCGCCTCCTTGTGGATCTTCATCTTCGTGCCCCCCACGCCGAGGGCGCCGTAGAGGATCGTGCCGCCATCGTCGCGGGCCTTGTCGGTGGCCGCGATGCCGGCGATCCCCGCCGGCGGCACGGCGTTGAGATCGACGAGCACGCGGGCCCGCGCCGCGGCCCGTCCGGCCCCGTCGAGGAGCGCGACACCCGCGGCGCCGCACGCCACCACCAGCGCCGCCCGGCCGAGCGCCGCGGCCACGTCCGGCTCGGTGGCGGAGGGCCCGGCGGCCCCGAGGGCCTCGAGGCTCGCCCCCGGCACCGCGCCCCGCACGCGATCGCACACGGCACGCGCCCGCTCCGCGGAACGCGACACGACCGTCACCGCCGCTCCGCGGCCGGCGAGGAGCCGCGTCACGCGCTGCCCGACCGGGCCGGTGCCGCCGAGGACCACCGCCTCGAGGCCGGCCCGCGGATCGTCGAGGGGCAGATGACGTGCCGCCGCCACGACCGCGGCCGCCGCGGTGGTGTTGGCACCGGAGGGGTCGAGGAGCACGCTCACCCGCACCGGCCCGAAGAACGCCTTCCGCACCGCGGCGGCCACCTCCTCGGCGGCGGCCACGTCGCTGCCGCCGACGAAGATCGCGGTCGACGCCAGGTCCCCGCCGCCGCGGGTGAACATCGCCCCGTGGACGAGCCCCACCACGTTCGCCGCCGTCACGCCGCCGTGGCGGAGCAGCACGTCGGTCCCCGCGTCGACCGCCACGACGGCGTCGAACGTGCTCGGCTGCGGGTCGGTGTCGAGCTGGAGGAGGATGCGCTGCGGCATGGGGATGGCTCCGGCACGGGGGCGTCGCGCCGCCTTCCGGGCACGCGCGACGGGGAAACGACGTCGCCCGGAGCGCGGGCCACGCGCTCCGGGCGACTCGATCGGCGAATCGACGCTGCACCGTCGCAGGATGCGACGGCCTCCTGCCGGCGGCGTCCCTGGCGGACGCCCCGGCAGGCGGAGCGGAACCTGGCCATGGATGGCAGGTTCCGCGGGAGAATCAGAACCCGCGGAACGGATGCACGGCGTCGCGCTTGGCCACCATCTCGGCGGCGGTCGGCTTGCCCTGCATCGCGTTGGCGATCGCCATCTTCGTGGCGTTGTAGTTGTAGGTGTAGATCTTCTTGTCGTCGCTGGCCTG
Source organism: uncultured Planctomycetaceae bacterium (assembly GCA_903885855.1). Classification (GTDB taxonomy): domain Bacteria; phylum Planctomycetota; class Planctomycetia; order Pirellulales; family UBA1268; genus QWOP01. The sequence goes on along the minus strand of CAISKG010000524.1, from coordinate 5,162 downwards.
CCAGTGGATGAACACGCCGCAGACGATGACCAGGTTCTCGGCGTCGCGCTCGGGGATCACCCCCTCGGCGACGCTGTCGGCCACCGCCTTGGCGACCGCGGCCTGCGCCGGGCCGAACATCTGCACCGCCTGCTTGGCACCCTTGATCGTCACCTTGGTGATCATCACCGTCGACGGCTTGACCGCGACGTTGGGGCTGATGACGGCGAGGAGGTTCGAGTGGCCCGCGCTCTGGCGGGCGAGGGCGTTGGCGAACGCCACGCCGACGGGGCCGTCCTTGCTCCCGATCAGCAGGTCGATGTGGGCGATCTCGTTGCCGTCGCCGTCGAGCGCCTCACCGATGAACATCGACATCGCAGTCTCCTCGTCAAAGGGGTCGGATCAGGTTTCGAAACAGGTCCGCGGGCCGGTGCTCCGCTCCGCACGTCGAACGCGCCGCCGGGGCGGCGCGGATCGCGGCGGGGGGTCGGGGGGCCGTCGTCGCGGGTGGCGACGGGACCATCCGGATGCCCGTCCGGCGGGGCCGAGGATACCATTTTGGCTCCTTCCGGCAACCGATCCGGCCCCCTTCGCCCACCGGCCTCCGCGTGACCGCCCCGCTGCTCCTGGTGATCGGCGCGAGCGCCCGCGCGTTTTCCGCCTCGGCGCACCGAGCCGGCTGGCGCGTGCGGGCGGCCGACCTGTTCGCCGACCGCGATCTGGCACCCGTGGCCGACGCCGTCGCGGTGCCCGCCGACGACTATCCCGCGGCGCTCGAGGCGGAGGCGGAGCGTTCGCCCCCCGGCCCGTTCGCCTACGTCGGCGCCCTGGAGAACCATCCCGATCTCATCGACGCCATCGCCGCCCGGCGGTCGCTGGCGGGCTGTCCGGGGCACGTCCTGCGCCGCGTGCGCGACCCGCGCACGCTCGCCGAGGCCCTCGCCGACGCGGGGGTCGACTTCCCCGCCACGCGCTTCCGCCCCGACGGGCTCCCGCTCGACGGCAGCTGGCTGGTGAAGCCGCTGGCCGGAGGGGGCGGCCGGGGCATCGCGCCGTGGGATGCGAGCGCCGCCGCGCGGCCCGCGCCGCACCGGGGCCGGATGTGGCAGCGCCGCGTCAGGGGCGCGGCGGTGTCGGCGTCGTTCGTGATCGATCCCCGTGGCGCCGTCCTCGTGGGGGCCTCGAGGCAGCTCGTCGGCGTGGCGGCGTGGCACGCGCCCCCCTTCGCCTGGTGCGGCGCGGTGGACGTGCCGCCGGAGTCCCTCGGCGACGCCGTGCGGGGGCGATGGGAGCGCGTCGGCGGCGTGCTTTGGCGCGAGTTCGGCGTCCGCGGTGCCGTCGGCGTCGACGCCATCGAGGATGACGCCGGCGGGCTGGTGGTGGTGGAGGTGAACCCGCGCCCCACCGCCTCGATGGAGCTGGTCGAGCGGCGCTCGGGCGCGTCGATCGCCGGCTTGCACCTGGCCGCCCACGGGCTGGCCTCGCCGGCGCGGCCCGCCGCGGCCGCCGCGGCGCCGGCCTGGGCCAAGGCCGTGCTCCGCACCCCGGCGGCGCTCCCGATCTCGGGGCGGCTGTGCGACGCGCTCGACGCCCTCGACGAGCGCTGCCGCGACGACGACGGCCTCGCGGGGCTCGCCGATCTCCCCCGGGCCGGCAGCACGCTGCCCCCCGGGTGCCCGATCCTCACGATCTTCGCCGGCGGCGCGGGGGCCGGGGAGGCGCTGGCGGCGCTCGACCGGCGCGTCGCGGCGGTGCAGCGCCTGCTCGGGCTCCCGGCGACCTGATCCGTCAGCCGGCCATCCGCCGGGGCAGGGCCACGGCGGCGCCGCCCGCGGAGAGGAATTGCATCAGGTACGCGTCCTCGGTGGTGTCCTCGTAGAAGTCCTTGAGGACGGAGATCGCGCGGTAGCCGAGGGAGCGGAAGAACAGCTGGGCGGGGAGATTGCGCTCGCGCACCTCGAGGAGGATCCGGTCGCGGCGCTCCGCCGAGAGCTTCGTGGAGAGCTTGTCCATCATCATCCTGCCGACGCCGAGCCGGCGGTGGGAGCGGCGCACGGCGAGGTTGAGGACGTGGAGGCGCGTGCGGTGCAGCTCGTAGATCATGAAGGCCACGACCGCGTCGCCCGACTCGGCCACCATGCCGATGCAGTTGCGCTGCCGGAGGCAGCGGGTGAAGTCGTCGTCCGACCAGGGAAACTCGAAAGCCTCCTGCTCGATCTCGAGGACCTCGGCCATGTCACGGCGGATCATCCAGCGCAGTTGGATGCGGAGCCGTTCGACTTCCTTCTTCGCCACGTCTCGTTGACTCCCGGGGCAGCGTGTCGGAGCGGGGGGGACCGTAGCAACCGCGCCGGGCGGAGCCAAGAGAGTCCGCGGCGATCCCGGGGGTGGGCGGGGGGCAAGCCGTCTTGACCCCCCTCCCCCGCCGCTCCTACCTTCCCCGCCCCTGCCGGCCGCCCTCCTTCGGGGATCGGCGCCGCGGCGCACGCCCCCAGCGTCGAGGAAGCACCATGCCGACCGCGCTTCGCCCCTTCCGCGCCGCGGCGCCGTGCCGCGGCGGCGCGTCGCTCCTGTCGTTGCTGATCGCGGCGGGCTGCGCCGGGCCGGCGATCCGCAGCCAGAGCCCGGAGGTGGCGGCCCTGATCGGGATGGAGTCCGACGTCCGGCTGGTGGGCGACTTCACGGCGCCGTGGGGGGTGCAGCCGCAGCGCGTCGAGCGCGCCGCGCTCGTCACCGGCCTGCCCGGCACCGGCAGCGACCCGCCGCCGAGCTCGCAGCGATCGCTGCTGATGTCCGACATGCAGGCGCGCGGCGTCGTCGAGCCCAACAAGCTCCTCGCCTCCCCGTCGACGGCGCTGGTGTGGGTGCATGGCTACCTGCCTCCGGGGGTGCGCAAGGGGGATCACTTCGACGTCGTCGTCGAGGTTCCCACCGACAACGACACCTCGAGCCTCGTCGGCGGCTGGCTGATGGAGACGCGCCTCTCCGAGATGGCGGTGCTGGGCAACCGGGTCCGTGACGGCCACGTGCGCGCCGTGGCGGAAGGGGCGCTCCTGGTCGATCCCGTGTCGGGCGGCACCCTCGACTCGAAGTCGCGGCTCCGCGCCCGGGTGCCGGGCGGAGGCGTCTCGCTCACCAGCCGCTCGATCGGCCTGGTGCTCAATCCCGAGCACCGCTCCGTCGCGCTCTCCAAGCGCATCGGCGACACCATCAACAAGCGCTTCCACGCGGTCATCAAGGGGACGAAGCGCGGCGTCGCGACGCCGAAGACCGAACGCTTCATCGACCTCGAGATCCCCCCCGTCTACGCGCACAATCTGGCCCGGTACATCCGCGTCGTCCGCGCGGTGGCCGTCGTCGAGCCGCCCGCCGGCCGGCACGCCCGGATGGAGCTGTTGGCCCGGCAGCTCGCCGATCCCGTCACCGCCCCGATGGCCGCGCTCAAGCTCGAGGCCATCGGCCGCGACGCGATCCCCATGCTCTCCAAGGAGCTCTCCTCGCCCGACGCCGAGGTGCGCTTCGCCGCCGCCGAGGCGCTGGCCTACCTGGGGGAGTCGTCCGCGGCCCCCGCCCTCGCCGAGGCCGCCTCGGGCCTCCGCAGCGCCCGTCCCGCGGCGCTGGCGGCCCTCCAGGTGCTCGACGACGCCAACGGCATCGACGCCCTGCAGTCGCTCCTCTCGAGCGCCTCCGCCGAGACGCGCTACGGGGCCTTCCGCACGCTCTGGAAGCTCGATCCCTCCCTGCCGCTGATCCGCGGCGAGCGGCTCGGCGACGCCTGCTCGCTCCACGTCCTCGACGTCGAGGGCCCGGCGCTCGTGCACTGCACCCGGAGCACGCGGCCGGAGATCGTGCTCTTCGGGACCGCCCACCGCCTCGAGTCGGGGCTGCGCGCCGAGGCCGGAACGTCGATCGTGGTCGTGGTGGAGGGCTCGGAGGCCACCGTCAGCCGCTTCGCCGCCGGCGCGGACGATCGCACCCGCACCGTGCCGGCGCGCGTCGACGACGTCGTCCGGGCGATCATCGAGGTCGGGGGCGCCTATCCCGACGCCGTCCAATTCCTGCAGCAGGCCAGCGCCAGCCGCGGCCTCGAGAGCCGGCTGGCCTTCGACGCCATCCCCAACGAGTTCGACGGCCGCGGGACCGTCCACGACGAGGCCAACCGCGAGCGCGGCGACGAGCCGATCGAGGAGGCCGTGCCCGGCGACGACGCCGCCGCCGGCGGGCCGGTGCCCGCCGCGATCGCCGCCGGCGCCGACCGCGCGGACGCCGACACATGACCAGGCTCAAGGCTCTGGAACTCCTCGGCTTCAAGAGCTTCGCCGACCGGACCCGCTTCGACTTCCCCGAGGGCATCACCGCCGTCGTGGGGCCGAACGGCTCGGGCAAGTCCAACGTCATCGACGCCGTGAAGTGGGTGCTGGGCGAGCAGTCGATGCGCAGCCTGCGCGGCCGCGAGATGACCGACGTCATCTTCGCCGGCTCCTCGGCGCGGAAGCCGCTCAACGCCGCCGAGACGCTCCTCATCTTCGACAACACCGCGCGCGGCCTGCCGATCGACGCCGACGAGGTGCAGGTCGGCCGCCGGGTCTACCGCAGCGGCGAGAGCGAGTACCTGATCAACGGCGAGGTGGTGCGCCTCCGCGATGTGCGCGAGCTGTTCGCCGGCACCGGCGCGTCGGCGGTGGCCTACGCCGTCATCGAGCAGGGGCGCGTCGACGCCCTCCTGGTGGCGTCGGGGAAGGACCGTCGCGCGGTCTTCGAGGAGGCGGCCGGGATCACCCGCTTCCGCGCCCGCCGCGCGGAGGCCCTGCGCCGCCTGGAGCGCACCGAGCAGAACCGCCAGCGCCTCGCCGACATCGTCGGCGAGGTGGCGGCGCGCCTGGAGACGCTCCGCCATCAGGCCGCGCGCGCCAGGCGCTGGCGCCAGCTCACCGATCGCCTCCGCGCCCTGCGCATCGACGCGGCGCGCCGCGACCTCGCCGAGGTGGACGCCGCGGTCGCGGAGGTCGAGGGCTCGCTCGCGGCGCTGCGGCGCCGCGGTGCCGCCGCCGAGACCGTGGCCGCCGAGGGGGCCGCGGCCGCCGCCACCGCCCGATCCGACGAGCAGGCCTGGGCCCCGGAGGTCGACCGGCTCCAGGCGGGCCTGGCCGGCGAGCGGGAGCGCGCGGCGGTCTGCGCTGGAG
>CAISKG010000523.1 GCA_903885855.1 uncultured Planctomycetaceae bacterium | reverse complement strand
TCGAGATGCAGGAGGCCAAGATCGGCGACACCGGCCGGAGCGTCATCGAGCAGACGAGCATGGTGTTCGGCCAGATGAACGAGCCGCCGGGGGCCCGCCTCCGCGAGGCCCTGTCGGCGCTGACGATGGCGGAATTCTTCCGCGACACCACCGGCGCCGACACGCTGCTGTTCGTCGACAACATCTTCCGCTTCTCGCAGGCCGGCAGCGAGGTGAGCGCGCTGTTGGGACGCATGCCCAGCGCGGTGGGCTACCAGCCGACGCTCGCCACCGAGATGGGGGCGCTGCAGGAGCGGATCACGAGCACGTCGAAGGGGGCCATCACGAGCGTGCAGGCGGTGTACGTGCCGGCCGACGATCCCACCGACCCCGCCCCGGCGACCGCCTTCGGCAACCTCGACGCCTTCCTCTACCTGGAGCGGTCGATCTCGGAGAAGGGCATCTACCCCGCGGTCGATCCGCTCGCCTCCTCGAGCCGCATCCTCGACCCGCAGTACGTGGGCGAGCGCCACTACCGCATCGCCCGCCGCGTGCAGCGGACGCTGCAGCGCTACCGCGAGCTGCAGGACATCATCGCCATCCTCGGCGGCGACGAGCTCTCCGAGGAGGACAAGCTCGTCGTCCATCGGGCCCGCCGCATGGAACGATTCCTCTCCCAGCCGTTCCTCGTGGCGGAGGTGTTCACCGGCAAGCCCGGCGAGATCACCAAGCTCGACGACACGATTCGTTCGTTCGAGGAGATCGCCGACGGCAAGTGGGATCACCTCCCCGAGCAGGCCTTCATGTACGTGGGACCGATCGAGCAGGCCGAGGAGCAGGCCAAGAAGATGGCCGCCAAGGCCTGAGCCCCACCCGGCCGCTCCCTTTTCCGAGGAACGCACCATGGCAGAGCGAAAGACCGGTTCGGGCGGCGTCCGTTGCGTGATCACCACGCCGGAGTCCACCGTGCTCGACACGCGCGCACAGAGCGTGTCGCTGCCGCTCTTCGACGGGCAGCGCGGCGTGGCCCGCGGCCACGCGCCGTTCATCGGCCGTCTCGGGGCCGGCGAGGTGCGCATCCGGGGCGAGGAGGGGGGCTCGGCCGACGCCGTCCGCCGGGCGTTCATCGACGGGGGCTTCGTGGAGGTCGGGCAGGACGTGGTCACGATCATCACCCAGCGCTCGATCCCCGCCGAGAAGCTCGACGCGGCCGCCGCCCGGGCCGATCTCGAGCGGCTGCGCCGGGAACCGGCCCGCGGCGCCGAGGCGATCGACGCCCGGATGCGTTCCGAGGCCGCCGCCCGGGCCCTGCTCCGGGCCGCCGAGCGGAGGGGCTAGGCCGGTGCGCACCGCTCCGGGAGGGCGTGTCGCGGGCCTGCCGTGGGCGGTCGCCCCGGCGATCCGGGTCCTCCTGGCCCTTCTGGCCACCACGGCGGCCGGAGCCGACGCCGAGCCCCGTCGCCCGCGGGCCTTCGTCGGCGGCCGCGTGCTGCCGGTGACGTCGGCCCCGATCGAGGCCGGCACGGTGGTGGTCGCCGACGGCAAGATCGTGGCGGTCGGTCCGACGGGGCAGACGCCCGTGCCCGCCGACGCGGAGATCGTCGACACCACCGGCCGCGTCGTGATCCCCGGGCTCGTCGACACCCACAGCCACGTCGGCGGCGGCCGCGGCGGCGACTCCAGCGCCCCCGTGCAACCCGACGTCCGCATCCTCGACTCGATCAACGTCCGCGACGCCGGCCTGCGGAAGTGTGTGGCCGGGGGGCTGACCACGCTCAACATCATGCCCGGCTCGGCGCTGCTCGTCGGCGGCCAGACGGTGTACGTCAAGCTGCGCCGCGCCGACACCATCGAGGGGCTGCTCTACCGCGACCCCGCCGGCCGGCCGCTCGGGGGCCTGAAGATGGCCAACGGCACCAATCCCCAGCGCGACGCCCCCTTCCCGGGAACGCGCGGCAAGGCGGCCGCCATGGTCCGCCAGAAGTTCCTCGCGGCGGCCGAGTACAGGCGGAAGATGGCCGAACCCGACGAGACCAAGCGCCCGGCGCGCGATCTGGAGCTCGAGTCGCTCGCGGAGTGCCTCGCCGGCACGCGTGTCGTCCATCACCACACCCACCGGGCCGACGACATCCTCACCGTGCTGCGCCTCCGCGAGGAATTCGGGTTCCGGGTGGTCCTCCACCATGTCAGCGAGGCCTGGAAGGTGCCGGGCGAGCTGGCCCGCGCGGGGGTGCCCTGCTCGGTGATCGTCGTCGACTCGCCCGGCGGGAAGATCGAGGCCATGGACATGTCGCTGGCGACCGGGGCGGTCCTCGAGGAGGCGGGGGTTCCCTGCGCCTTCCACACCGACGATCCGATCACCGATTCGAGGCTCTTTCTGCGTTCCGCCGCGCTGGCCGTGCGGGCGGGAATGTCGCGGGAGAAGGCGCTGGAGGCCCTGACGATCGTCGGGGCGCGGATGCTCGACCTCGAGGCCCGCGTCGGATCGCTCGAGCCGGGGAAGGACGCCGATCTCGTCGTGCTCTCCGGCGATCCGTTCTCGGCGCGCACCAAGGTGCTCTCCACCTGGATCGAGGGGGAGCGCGTCTTCGACCGCGACGACCCCGCCGACCGGCTCCTCGCCGTCGGGGGCTACGGCGCGGGACGCGACCAGCACGCGGAGTGGTGCTGCGCCGGGGGGGACTACCGATGAGCCCACCGCTCCCTCGCCGGCCGCGGCACCTGGCGGCGTTTCTGGCGGCGGCCTGCCTCACCCTCCCCGCGGCCCGCGGCGAGACGCTCGCCGTCATGGGCCGGCTCGTCCACACCATGCAGGGCGCCGCCATTCCCGACGGCGTCGTGATCGTCGCCGACGGGAAGATCGCGGCCGTCGGCCCGGCGGCCGGCACGCCGGTGCCGGAGGGGGCACGCGTCGTCCGGGCCGACGTCGTCACCCCCGGGCTCGTCGACGCCCACAGCGTGGTGGGCCTCGCCGGCTGGCTCAACCAGGATCAGGATCAGGACCAACTCGACGGCACCGAGCCGATCCAGCCGGAGCTGCGCGCCATCGACGCCTTCAACCCGCGCGAGCGGCTGGTGGAGTGGGTGCGCGGATTCGGCGTCACCACGCTCCACACCGGCCACGCCCCCGGCGCCCTCGTCTCCGGCCAGACGATGGTCGTCAAGACCGCCGGGGAGCCGCCGACCGTGCTCCGCCCGGAGGCCATGATCGCCGTCACGCTCGGCGACACCGGCCGCCCCGAAGGCGACAAGAAGGCCCCCGGCACGCGATCCAAGTCGGTGGCGATGCTCCGCGCCGAACTGCTCAAGGCGGCGGAATACCGGCGCAAGCGGGCCGATCCCGACGCCGCCAAGCGCCCCGCCCCCGACCTCCGCCTCGAGGCGCTCGCGCGCGTGCTGGCCGGGGAGATCCCGCTGTTGGTGACGGCCGACCGGGCCACCGACATCGCCTCGGCCCTGCGGCTCGCGGAGGAGACCGGCGTCCGCATGGTGCTCGATTCCGCGGCCGAGGCCTACCTCCTCCTCGACCGGATCCGGGCGGCAGGCGTGCCCGTGATCGTGCATCCGACGATGCGCCGGGCCGGCAGCGGCGAGACCGAGAACGCGAGCTTCGAGACGGCCTCCCGGCTGCGCGCCGCCGGCATCCCGGTGGCCCTCCAGAGCGGCTACGAGAACTACGTCCCCAAGACGCGCGTCGTCCTGTTCGAGGCGGCGGTCGCGGCCGCCAACGGCCTCGAGGCGGACGGCGCCCTCGCGGCGGTGACGATCGACGCCGCGCGGATCCTGGGCGTGGCCGACCGGGTGGGATCGCTCGAGCCCGGCAAGGACGCCGACCTCGCGCTCTTCGACGGCGACCCGCTCGAATACACCACGCACTGCACCGGCGTGATCGTCGACGGCAGGCTCGTGTCCGACGGGCCGCGGTGACGCCGGGACGCGGCGCGGCCCCGGGGGGAGGCAGGCCCATGGATACGGACACGCGCGGCGGCTGGGCTCGCGGCCTGGGCCCACGTCTGGCCGGCCTGGTGCTCATGGCGGCGGTCGTGCCGCTCGGGAGGGGCTCGGCGGCGGCCGCGGACGTCCCGCGACGGCCGCACGTCGTGCTCCTGGTGGCCGACGACCTGGGAATCACCGACCTCTCCTGCTACGGCGCCCCGGCCGGACGCACGCCGCACCTCGACCGGCTGGCGGCCTCGGGCGTGCGTTTCGCGACGGCCCTGGCCCCGGCGGGCGTCTGCTCCCCGTCGCGGGTGGCACTCATGGCGGGGGTGCATCCGGCGCGGGCCGGGATCACGACCTTCCTCCCCGGCCGCACTGACCGCGCCAGCCACCGCTTGCTGGCGGCCCCGATCGAGGAGCGGCTCCCCGAGCGTTTCCCCACGCTCGCCGAGCGCCTCGGCCCCGCCGGCTACCGCTGCCACTACGTGGGCAAGTGGCATCTCGGTGGTGCCGCCACCGACCGGGGCTTCCTGACGCACGCCACCGGGAAGGCGAACCCCGGCGCCGAGTCGCCGGACGGGGGCAAGGGGGAGCACCGGCAGGCCGCCGACGCCGCGGCGGTCCTCGCGCGCGAGGCGCGTGGCGGAGCGGACGCGCCGCTCCTGCTCGTGGTCGGCTTCGACAGCCCGCACGTGCCCCTGGCGGCGCCCGCCGACGCCGTGGCGCGGCACGCGGGCGCCTTCCATCCCGCCTACGCCGCCATGATCGAAGGTCTCGACGCGGCGGTGGGGACGGTCCTGGCCGCGATCGACGCCGCCGGGATCGCCGACGAGACGCTCGTGGTCTTCACGTCGGACAACGGCGGCCTCCACGTCCCCGAAGTGGGCGATCCGCCGCCGACGTCGAACGCCCCCTTCCGCGCCGGCAAGGGCTTCCTCTACGACGGCGGCCTGCGCGTGCCCCTGCTTCTGCGCCTGCCCGGCTTCGCCGACGGCGGCCGCACGATCGACGCGCCGGTGTCGACGGGCGATCTCACCGCCACGATCGGCGCACTGGCCGGCATCGCGCCCCCTGCGGAGGGGGACTTCCGCGATCTCGCCGCATCGCTCGGCGCCGCCCCGCCGCCGGCCGCGGCGGACCGCGAGTTCTTCTGGCACCAGCCCCACTACACCAACCAGGGGGGGCGACCGGGGGGCGCGGTGCGGCGCGGCCGTTGGAAGCTGCTCGAGCACTTCGAGGACGGGAGTCTGGAACTCTTCGACGTCGCCGCCGACCCGGGCGAGCGCGTCGATCGGGCCGCCGCCGAGCCGGCGCTCGTGGCCGAACTCCGCGGCCGACTCGAGGCCTGGCGCCGCGACGTCGGGGCCCGCGGCATGGCCGCCAATCCTCGCCTCGATCCGGCGCGGTGGCGCGCCTGCCACGGCGTGACGGATGTGTCGCTGCTCGAGCCGGCCCCCACCGCGGCGGAGATGGTGGCGGGGTTGGCGGCCTGGCGCGCGGCGATGGACGACGCCGGGGCCGGCCCGCCCCCGGCCCGGCAGGGCTTCATCCGTCTCGCGGCCGCCGACGCGACGGTGGCGGGGGAGAAACTCCGCTTCGAGCCGCAGCCGGAGAAGGACACCCTCGGCTACTGGGTGAACGGGGCCGACCGGGCCTGGTGGGACTTCCGCCTCGACGAGCCGGGCCGCTACCGCGTGGTGGCGCTCACGGCCTGCGGGGCGGGGCAGGGGGGCTCGCGGGTCGAAATCGCCGCCGGCGCGTCGCGCCTCGAGTTCGAGGTCGAGGAGACGGGCCACTTCCAGCGTTTCGTGCCCCGCGATCGGGGTGTGCTCGATCTTCCCGCCGGGGCGGTCCGCCTCGAGGTGCGGGCGCTGTCGAAGAAGGCCGCCGCGGTGATGGACCTGCGCCAGATCACGCTCGAGCGCGTCGACTGATCCGCACTCCTCGGCTCCGCACCCGTGCCGCGCCGCAGGATGCGGCGCCCGGTGACCCTCGTGAAACCCTCGGCGTTTCACGGGTCGCCTCAAGGGTGCGGGCTCCTGTCGGCTCCGCACCCGTGCCGCGCCCAAGGATGCGGCGCCCGGCGACCCTCGTGAAACCCTCGGCGTTTCACGGGTCGCCCCAAGGGTGCGGAGGCCAGGATGGCTCCGCACCCGTGAAACTAGATCTGATAATCCCCTTCCGGCGCGACGACCTCGCCGCGCATGCGCAGCTTGGGCCGCTCGAGGACCACCGTCGTGCGGGGATCGACGCTGCGCGTGAGCCAGACGTTGCTTCCGATCACGGAATCGTGGCCGATGCGCGTCGCACCGCCGAGGATGGTGGCGTTGGCGTAGACGACGACGCGATCTTCGATCGTGGGATGCCGCTTGGTGCCGCGGACGAGGTGGCCGTCGCCGTCGGTCTGGAACGACAGCGCCCCGAGCGTCACGCCCTGGTAGAGCTTGACGTGGTGGCCGATCTCGCAGGTCTCGCCGATCACGACGCCGGTGCCGTGGTCGATGAAGAAGTGGTCGCCGATCGTGGCGCCGGGGTGGATGTCGATCCCGGTGCGCGAGTGGGCCCACTCGGCCATCATGCGCGGGATGAGCGGCACCTCGAGGCCGTGGAGGATGTGGGCGAGACGGTGGATCGTCACCGCCTCCAGGCCCGGGTAGCAGAAGATGACCTCGTCGAGCGTGCGCACGGCCGGGTCGCCGTCGTAGGCCGCCTGCACGTCGGTGGCCAGCACGCGCCGCAGGTCGGGGATCCGCTCGAGGAACTCGACCGCCTTGGCCTGCCCGAGGGCCTCGAAATCGGCCTCGTCCACGCACCCCTGCACGCCGGCGTACTCGGGGGCGGCGGGGGGCGTGCCGGCCCGGGCCGCGACGGCGTGCCGCAGGGCCCGGCCGATCTGGGTGGTGAGCTTGTCGTGGAGGCCGTCGACGAGATCGCCGACGTGGTAGGTGACGTTGCCGAGATGGAGGTTCTCGCGCCGGCGGTAGCCGGGATAGAGGATCTCCTTGAGGTCCTCGCAGGCCGAGACGATGGCCTCGTAGTTCGGCAGCGGGCAGTGGCCGAGATACTGGATCGTGGGCACCTCGTGGTAGGTGTCCACGATCCGCTTCGTGAGCTCGGGGAGCTGTTCCTTGATGCGGACGTCGGTGGCCATGGCGTTCGATCGTAGGGCCGCGCCGCCCCCCCGGCAACGCTCGGGCGGCCGGCGACGGGGCCGCCCGAGGGAGGGCAGTGCGTCCCGCACGACCCCGCCCACCGTTCCCTTCGACCGCGAAGCCTGCGGGAATTGAGGGTTCTTCGGCCGCGGCCGCGGCGGCACGCAAGGGGGGCAAACCGGGTGGACAGTCCGGGGGCGGGCCCGCCGCCGGGCGGCCGGGGACGCCGGGCGGAACGGCCGCTCAGGCCGGGGCAGGCCCCCCCTCGCCGCAGGCCTCGAGCGCGGTCGCGAGGTCGAGGCCGCCGTCGTAGAGCGCTCGGCCGACGATGCAACCGCGGGCCCCGACCGCCGCCACGCGGCGCAGGTCGTCGGCTCCGGCGATCCCGCCCGAGGCGACCACCGGCAGGGGCACGCCGCGCACCATCGCGGAAAGGCCGTCGAGGTTCGGGCCGCCGAGCGTGCCGTCGGTCGCGATGTCGGTGTAGACGATGGCCGCCAGCGGCAGGGCGGCGGCCCGGCGGGCGACGTCGAGGGCGGTCTGGGCGCTGGTGGCGGTCCAGCCGCGCACCGCCACCAGCCCGTCCCGCGCGTCGAGGCCGAGGACGATCCTCCCCGGCAGAGCCTCGGCCATGGCGGTCAGCAGCGCGGGATCCTCGACCGCCACGCTGCCGACGACGAGCCGTGCCACACCCGCCTCGGCGTAGGCGCGGGCCGTGCGGAGCGTGCGGATGCCGCCGCCGAGCTGCACCGGCACGCCCGCCGCCGCCACCAGACGCGCCACGAGGTCGGCCTGCACCGCCTCCCCCGCGCGCGCGCCGTCGAGATCGACGACGTGCAGGCGCCGGGCACCGCCCGCCACGAAGCGCCGCGCCTGCTCGAGCGGATCGTCGGCGAAGACGGTCTCGGCATCGTAGTCGCCGCGGAGCAGGCGGACGCACCGTCCACCGCGGAGGTCGATCGCCGGCCACAGTTCCATCGCACCCTCCCGCCCCGACCGGGGCGTCCCTGATCGTCACCCGCCGCGCGCCGTCGCCCGCCGCGGCGTCCCGTCATCCCCGATCGGCGTGCCCCACGGCCCCGGCCGACCAGCGCCGGGCGGCGAAGGCGCCCAACAGCCGCATGCCGGCGTCCTGGCTCTTCTCGGGATGGAACTGCGTCGCCACCATCCTCCCGCAGGCCACCGCAGCGCAGAATCCGCCGCCATAGTCGGTGATGCCGGCGACGACCCCGCGGTCGCGCGGGCGGGCCACGTAGGAGTGGACGAAGTAGTACCAGTCGTCGCCGGGGCAGGCCCAGGGGCCGGCCGCGGCGATCCACGTGACGGTGTTCCAGCCCATGTGCGGCACTTTCATGCCCGCCGGCAGCTCGAAGCGCGCCACGTCGCCGGCGAGGATCCCCAGCCCGCGGTGCTCGCCCCCCTCGTGCCCCGTCTCGAAGAGCAGTTGCAGCCCCATGCAGATCCCCAGGAAGGGACGGTCGGCCCGCAGGTGGGCGACGATCGGCTCCACGAGTCCCCGCGCGTGCAACTGCCCCATGGCGTCGCCGAAGGCCCCGACGCCGGGGAGGACGAGCCGGTCGGCGTCGGCGACGCGCTGCGGGTCGTCGGTGATCGACGCCGCCACGCCGAGCCGCTCGAAGGCCTTCTGCACGCTGCGCAGGTTGCCGCTGCCGTAATCGACGATCGTGATCATGGCAGCAGTCTACGGCGGGGGCGGCACGGCCGGGAGGGCACGCGGCCGCTCACCCGCCCGCCCCCGGGGGTGCCGGGTCGGCGTCCGCCGACGCCGCACTGGCCGCCGCGAGATCGGGGTAGACCACCAGCTCGATGCGACGGTTCCGGGCCCGGCCAGCCGCGGTGGCGTTGGAGACCACGGGGTGATTGGGGCCGTGCGCCACCACGAACAGCTGCTGCCGTCCGAGGCCGGTGCGGCCGGTGAGGAAATCGAACACGGCGCTGGCCCGGGCCACGGAGAGCTGGTGCGCCGATCCCCACGTGGCGTCCTGGAGCGGCTCGTTGTCGGTGTGCCCCTCGATGCCGACGAACTGCCCGCCGAACACGCGTCGCAGTTCCTCGGCCGACTGCGTCAGGAGCGCGGTGCCGGAGGGGAGCAGCGCCGCCGTGCCGGGCTCGAAGAGCGTGTCGGCCGGCAGTTCCACACGGACCACGCCGCCGTCGAGCCGCGCGGTGGCCCCGGGAATCGCGAGCTGGGCCATCGCCTCCTGCATCGAGGCGGCGCCGATCGGTGCCGCCGGCGCGGCGGTCGCCCCGGCCGGTTCGGTCGCGGGCCTGGCCACGGCCCGGGCGCTGGCCAGTTGCGAGCTCGTGGCCGCGAGCTGCTCGCGCAGCGCCGCCACCTCGTCGCGCACCAGCTGCGTCTCCTGGCGGCTGCGGGTGAGGTCGGCCTCGAGCTGCCTCGGATCGGGATTGGAGAAGGACGGCAGCGGCGCGGAGGCGAGGCCGGGGAGCGTCACCGACGGGCCGGCGCCGGCCGACGTCATGCCGGCCGGCGTCGGGAGCGCGGCGGTGCGCAGCCCCGCCTGCGGGCAGCCGGTGGCCACGACGAGGCACACGGCCGCCAGGATCCGCCACGACCGCGCGGAAGGATTGGGGAGCGACGCCATGCTGCCTCGGGGACCGCACCCGCCCCGCGAGCGCGACGGGGGCAGCGGGGGCGGGGAGGGGAGGGGGCTGGGAGGGTAGGGGGCGGCGGATCGACGGACAAGCCCGAACGGCCCCTGCCCGACCCGTTCAGCCCGCGCCCGGGGCCCCGATGACCCACACCCACACCACCAGGGCGGCGAGCAGCACCAGGACCACCGCCAGCACCGGCCGGCGGGCCCGATCGGGGAGCGCCATCCACACCGCCAGCGCCACCGCCGTACCCACTACCACCGCCACCGCCACGGCGGCGAATTCCAGGGGGGCCGCGAAGTTCTCGCCGGCGGCGCCCCACACCGTCCGCCAGGCCGCGACGACCAGCACCACGCCGGCACACAGCCCCGGTCCGAACGGGAGCTCGCTGCCCAGGCGCAGGGCCATCCTCGACACGCCGTGCACGAGGCCGATGAGCACGCCGAAGAAACAGGCCAGGACGCAGGCCTGCCATCCGATCCACGCCCCGACCATCGCCATCAGGGTGACATCCCCCAGGCCCATCGCCTCGCGCCCCATCGCCAGGGACGCGCCGGCGCGCGTCGCCCACACGAGCCCCCCTCCGACGGCCGCCCCGGCCAGGGAGGCCAGGAGCGCGACGAACCGCGGCCCCCCCCACCACCACGCCGCGGCGATCGCCGCCAGACCGACGGACAGGAGCACGAGCGTGCGGCGGTCGCGGGCCGCCGGTGCCGAAGGGGCCTCGGCGGCGGTCGGATCCGGGAGGGGATCGTCGGCGGCCACGCCGGGGAGCAGGTCGCCGGGGGACGTCACCAGCCACCACCAGGCGGCGAAGATGGCCAGAGCCGCCGCCAGCGCCAGCGGCGACGCGGCCGATCCCGGATCGACGGAAGAGAGCGGGCCGGTGGCGGCGAGCAGGTCGGCCACGAGGCGCGGGGGGGCGAAGGGCCGCGGCACCTCCAGCGCCACCGGCAGCAGGATGGCGGGGAACCCCCAGACGGCCACGAGCGCCACGAGCGTGCCGGAGGTGGTGATCCAGTCGGGAATGACGTGGTGGCGCAGGTCGATCCACGTCGCCGCGGCCAGGAGCGAGAGCAGGGCGGCATGGCCGAGCCAGCGGGTGAACGGCCCCCAGGAGGCGGCGACGGGAGCGCCGTCGATCCCGGCCGGCTCGAGTCCGAGACAGACCACCTCCCACCACCACGCCGCCACCACCGCCACCCCGAGGGCCGCCGCGGCACGCCACGCCGCGCGCGGCTCGAAGGCGGCGCCAGGCCCCGGCGCCGCGGCGTCGCGCTCGTAGGCGTCGAGCCATCCGCCGGCGAGGCGCTCGAGGGCGACGCCGGCGAGGGCGGCGGCGGCCAGGGCCACCGCCGCACCGAAGACCCCGGCGGGGAACGGCGCGTTCATGGCACGCCGCTCCGCGCGGGGCCCGGCCCGCCGAGCCGCTCCAGGATCGCGGCCGCGATCGCG
>CAISKG010000522.1 GCA_903885855.1 uncultured Planctomycetaceae bacterium | reverse complement strand
GCCCCGGCCCGCGCCGGCCCCCGAGCCCGAGCCCGAGCCGCCGGCTCCCCGTGCCGCGGCGGTGGAGCCCGCCGGGCCGGCGGTGCGCCGGCTGGCGCGCGAGCTGGGGGTCGATCTGGCGCGGGTCTCGGGCACGGGCCCCGGCGGGAGGATCCTCCGCGAGGACGTCGTGGCCGCGGTCCGCCAGGGCAGCGCCCAGGGCAGCGCCCGCGGCGGCTCGGCCGGCAGCGAACGCGACGACTGGGGGCCGGTGCGCCGCGAGCAGATGTCGCGGATGCGGCGCACCATCGCCGCCAACATGGTGCGCAGCGTCTCCACCATCCCCCACCTCACCAACTTCGACGACGCCGACGTCACGGAGCTCGAGCGGCTGCGGAAATCGAGCGCCGACGACCACGCCAAGGCCAACGTCAAGCTCACGGCGCTGGCCTTCGTCATCAAGGCGGTGAGCCTCTCCCTCCGCCAGCATCCGATGCTCAACACCAGCATCGACGTCGAGAAGGGGGAGATTCTCTACAAGGATTACGTCAACGTCGGCCTCGCGGTGGACACGCCGCGGGGGCTGGTGGTGCCGGTGCTGCGGGGCTGCGACGCCCTCTCGATCCCCCAGATCGCCCAGGCGGTGGCCGAGACGGCCGAGCGGGCCAAGCACGCCCAATACGGCCTGGAAGACCTGCGCGGCGGCACCTTCACGATCAGCAACCTGGGCGCCATCGGCGGAACCTACTCGACGCCTATCATCAACTGGCCCGAGGTGGCGATTCTCCTCGTGGGCCGCACCCGGAAGATGCCCGTCGTCCACGAGGACCGCATCGAGCCGCGCCTCATGATGCCGCTGTCGTTGTCGTACGACCACCGGATCATCGACGGGGCGCTGGCGGCACGGTTTCTCCGCGAGGTCATCGGATACCTGGAGAGCCCCGGGAGACTGCTCCTGGCGCGCTAGCCGGTTGCCCCCTCCGGGGACGAGCGGCCCCCGGCGGCGGACGCCGTCCGGGCCCCCGCGCCCGCACTCCCCCGACCCGGAAGACCACCGTGACCCCCTCCGACCGCATCGACTCCGCCGGCACCGCGAGCCTGGCGTTCCTCGAGGATCTCTTCGACCGCTACTGCGCCGATCCGGCGAGCGTGGATCCGGAATGGCGCGACTACTTCGCGGCGCTCGCCGACGGCCGCACGCCGGCGACGGTCGCGCACGCGGCCGCCGCGGGCAACGGGCGCGCGACCGCCGCGGCCCCCCGTGCCCCGGCATGGCAGCCAGTACCACGGCACCGAATACCAGGGGGACGAGGGGGCGCGCCTCGTGTCGCCCGACGGCATCGCCACCGCGCACGCCGTGGCGATCGCCAACGGCAGCGTGCACCTCCCCGACGCGCCTATCGGTGAGGCGGTGCCGCTGCCGCTCCCGGTGGCCACCGGCAACGCCGCCGAGGAGCGGGTGGCGTTTCTCCAGGACCGCGTCGACCAGCTCGTGCGCGCCTTCCGGGTGCGCGGCCACCTGATGGCCGAGATCGACCCGCTGGGGCGCCCCCGGCCGGGGCTTCCCGAGCTCGATCCGCGGTTCTACCACCTCACCGAGGAGGACATGGACCGCGTGTTCTCGACCGACACGATCGAGGGCCCGCAGTCGATGCCGCTGCGCCAGATCATCCAGCGGCTGCGCAACACCTACTGCCGGGCGATCGGCGTGCAGTTCATGCACATGGACGACTTCCGCGTCCGGCAGTGGCTGCAGGTGCGGATGGAGGGGAGCGAGAACCGCATCCAGCTCGACCGCCGCCAGCAGCTGCGCATCTACCGGCAGATGACCTGCGCGGCGGTGTTCGAGGAATTCATCCAGAAGCGCTTCCTGGGGGCGAAGAGCTTCTCGCTGGAGGGGGGCGAGTCGCTCGTGCCGCTGCTGGAATCGGCGATCGAACGCGCCGCCGTGCAGGGGATCGGCGACATCGTCCTGGCCATGGCCCACCGTGGCCGGCTCAACGTCCTGGCCAACGTCATGGGGAAGAGCGCCCAGCGCATCTTCCGCGAGTTCGCCGATCTCGATCCCGAGCTCCACATCGGCCGGGGCGACGTCAAGTATCACCTCGGCCATTCGGGCGACCACCGCGCCGCCAACGGCCGCAACGTCCACCTCACGCTCTGCTTCAATCCCAGCCACCTGGAGTTCGTCAATCCGGTGGCGATGGGGAGGGTGCGGGCGCGGCAGGACCGCTCCCACGACCTCGGCCGGCAGAACGGCATGGTGATCCTGATCCACGGCGACGCCGCGTTCGCCGGCGAGGGGATCATCCAGGAGACGCTCAACCTCAGCGAGCTCGACGCCTACCGCATCGGCGGCGCGCTGCACGTGGTGGTGAACAACCAGATCGGCTTCACGACCGGCCCGCGCGAGGCGCGGAGCTGCACCTACGCCACCGACGTGGCGAAGATGCTCCAGATCCCGATCTTCCACGTCAACGGCGAGGATCCCGAGGCGGTGGCCCAGGTGGTCACGCTGGCCATGGAATTCCGCCGCGAGTTCCAGCGAGACGTGGTGATCGACATGTACTGCTTCCGCCGGCGCGGCCACAACGAGGCCGACGAGCCGGCCTTCACGCAGCCGGCGCTGTACCGCGTCATCGAGCGGCGGCCGAGCGTGCACGAGAGCTACCTCGGCAAGCTCGTGGCGCTCGGCGACGTGACGCGCGAGGAGGCGATGCGGATCGCGGAGGAGCACCGCGCCAAGCTCGACGCCGAGCTGTCGGCGGCCAAGAGCGAGGAATACGTCCATTCGAGCGACACCACCGGCGTGTGGGCCGCCTACACCGGCGGGCGCGAGCGCGACGCGGTGGAGGTCGACACGGCCGTGCCCGCCGACCAGCTCGTGCGCCTCCTCCGGCAGCTCGTGAACCTCCCCGAGGGCTTCCAGCCCCATCCCAAGATCGAGAAGTTCCTCGAGGGGCGGCGGCAGATGGCCGACGGGGCGATCCCGCTCGACTGGTCGGCGGCCGAGGCCCTGGCGATGGCGACCCTGGCCGTGGGGGGGATGCGCGTGCGCCTGTCGGGGCAGGACTGCCAGCGCGGCACCTTCAGCCACCGCCACGCCGTGATCCACGACTGCGTCACCGACGAGACCTACTGCTCGCTGGAGCACCTCGCCTCGGAACAGGCGCCGGTGGAGATCTACAACAGCCCCCTCTCCGAGGCGGGCGTGCTCGGCTTCGAGTACGGCTACAGCCTCGATTGCCCCGACGGCCTCGTGCTCTGGGAGGCGCAGTTCGGCGACTTCGTCAACGCGGCGCAGGTGGTGATCGACCAGTTCATCGTCAGCGCCGAGGACAAGTGGAACCGCCTCTCCGGGCTCGTCATGCTCCTCCCCCACGGCTTCGAGGGGCAGGGGCCGGAGCACTCGAGCGCGAGGCTGGAGCGCGTGCTGTCGCTGGCGGCCAAGGACAACATCCAGGTCTGCGTGCCGACCACGCCGGCGCAGTTCTTCCACCTCCTGCGCCGCCAGGTGCTGCGGTCGTGGCGCAAGCCGTTGTTCGTGATGACGCCCAAGAGCCTCCTCCGCCACCCCGGCTGCGTGTCGACGCTCGAGAGCCTGGCCTCCGGTGGCTTCCGCCGCGTGATCCCCGACGCGGCGGCCCCCGCGCCGCGCGACGTGCGCCGGATCCTCCTGTGCACCGGGAAGATCGCCTACGAGCTCGAGAAGCGGCGGCAGGACGTGGGGCGGCACGACGTCACGATCGTGCGGGTCGAGCAGCTCTATCCGCTCCCCAAGGCCGAGCTCGAGGCCGCCCTCGCCGACTACCCGGTCGGCACGCCGGCGGTCTGGGTGCAGGAGGAGCCGGAGAACATGGGCGCCTGGCGCTTCCTCCGCATCCACCTCGGCGAGAAGCTCCTCGACCGTTTCCCCTTCAGCGGCGTCTGCCGGCAGAGCGCCGCGAGCCCGGCCACCGGCTCGAAGAAGTGCCACGATCTCGAGCAGAACGAGCTGCTCACCGCCGCCTTCCAGTCCTGACGGCCCGACCCGCCCCCCACTCCCCAACCATCCCCGCGAGCGCAGTGCCATGGCCATCGAACTGAAGGTCCCGGAAGTCGGCGAGTCGATCACCGAGGTGCAGATCGGCGCCTGGAAGAAGCGCGAGGGGGAGGCGGTCTCGCTCGACGACGCGATCGTGGAGATCGAGAGCGACAAGGCCACCGTCGATCTCCCGGCGCCGGCGGCCGGCACCGTGACGAAGATTCTCAAGGGCTCGGGCGAGCGCGCACGGGTCGGGGAGGTGATCGGCTATCTGGAGCCCGCCGCGGCCGGTGCCGCCGCCCCGCGTCCTCCCGCGCCGCCCGCCCCGCCGGCGCCGCAGCCCACCGTCGAGGTGCAGCGCAAGACCGGCCGCGTCGACATCGGCTCGGTGCAGATGGCCCCCGGCGAGGCGGCACGCGTGATGCCGGCGGCGGCCCGCGTGCTCGAGGAGGCCGGCCTCCCGGCGACGGCGGCCACGCCCACCGGCCCCGGCGGAAGGGTCACCAAGGCCGACGCGTTGGCGGCGGCCGCG
>CAISKG010000521.1 GCA_903885855.1 uncultured Planctomycetaceae bacterium | reverse complement strand
GGGCCGCGGCGGCGCGGGGCCCGCCATGACGGCGGCGGGGGCTCGGATGGGGATCGGGGTGGGGCCAGTTCATGGCAGGGATCCTCGGCACCTCACAGGAATTCGCTCCAGCCGCGCTTCTCGAGTTCGGCGACGGCCTGGCGCACCTGTTCCTCGCGGGCGCGCGTCGCGACGAGCGTGGCGTCGGGGGTGTGGACGACGAGCAGGTCGTCGAGCCCGATCGTCACCACCAGGTGGCCGTCGTCGCTGCGCACGATGGAGTTGGTCGTGCCGATGCCGACGTGCCGGCCGACGATCGTGTTGCCCTCGGCGTCGCCGCCACGCTGCCGGGCGACGGCCGACCAGCCCCCCAGATCGTCCCAGCCGAAGGGGGCCTCGATCACCGCCACGTCGGCGGCACGCTCGAGGACGGCGTAGTCGATCGAGATCCCCTTGATGGCGGCGAACTCCCGGGCGAACACCGCGTCGCGGTCGGGGCCGTCCCAGGCGGCGGCGATGCGCTCGAGGTGTGCGAGGCATTCCGGCTGCTCGCGCGCGAGCGCCTCGACGATCGTCGAGGCACGCCACACGAAGATCCCGGAGTTCCACAGGTAGTTGCCGGCGGCGAGGTATTCGCGGGCCACGCTCGCCGGCGGCTTCTCCTTGAAGCGGTCGACGCGGCAGGCCGTCACCGACCCCGGCCCGGCGGTGGCCGCCGGCAGGGCCGCACCGCACTGGATGTAGCCGAAGCCCTCGGCGGGGTAGGTGGGGCGGATCCCGAAGGTGACGAGCCTGCCGGGGGCGGCGTCCACGAGGCTCTCCGCCGCGCGGATCGCCATCCGGAAGGCCTCCGCCGGCGCGATCACGTGGTCGGAGGGCATGACGGCCATCGTGGCCTCGGGATCGCGGCGCAGCACCAACAGCGCCGCCAGCCCGATGCAGGGGGCCGTGTCGCGTTTGCAGGGCTCGCCGACGAGCCCCGACTCCGGCACGTGCGGCAGCTGCCGCCGCACGGCCGGCAGGAGGCGCTCGGCGGTGACCACGAGGATCCGCTCCGGGGGCACGAGCCCCTCGAGGCGGGCCACGGTGTCCTCCAGGAGCGTGCCGCTGCCGGCGAGGGGGAGGAGCTGCTTGGGGAGGGAGACGCGGCTGGCGGGCCAGAAGCGGGTCCCGGCACCTCCGGCCATGATGATCGCGTGGAGCATGCGACGTTCCTGCGGGGATCGCCCCAATGGTAGCGGTGACGGCCGCCGCCGAGGGGGCGCCGTGCGGCACCGGTGGGCAATGTGCCCGGAAACCGCGGCGGCCCGCAACGGCGGTCGGCCCGGTCAGTCCCCGGCCGGGCCCCCACGCCGCTCCCCGACCACCGTCGGCGCCGCCAGGTGCGTGCCGGGCGGGCACACGGCGGCGACGTCGGCCTCGTCGAGGATCCACGGCGCCAATTCCACCGCCACCCCCTCGGCGACGGTCACCCCCGCCCGGCCGAGGAGCCGGCGTGCGAAGGCGTCCATCGCGGCGTGGACGTGGGCCAGGGTGTCGGCCGCGGCACCGGGGGGATTCTTCAGCGGCGCGAAGCCGTCGGCGGCGTCGATCTCCACCAGCACCACGCCGCGTGCCAGGGGCATGAGATCGAAGATGAAGCGTTCGAACTTCACGGCGTTGGGGGCGCGCGGCGCGACCGGCGTGCCGGCGCCGTCGATGTGGGGCACCGCCTTGTGGGCCAGGTGGAGGGGGAGGGGATCGGGGGCCTCGGCGGCACGGGCGAGGAACTCGAGCGCGAAGGCGTGGACGGCGATGCTGCCGGCGTGGAAGCGGAGCCGGCCGTCGCCGCGGCGCTCGGCGGCCAGCGCCGCGGGGAGGTCGCTGTATTCCACCACGAACGTCCTCCCGCCGGCGCGCACCACCACGCCCACGCGCTCCCCCGGCTCGCGCTTGGCCACGACCTGCGTCGTGAATTCGGCGCCGGCCAGGAGGTGGTGGCCGAGGAACTCCGGATGGAGCGGCATGGCCAGGGGGTTGTCGACCTGGAAGGAGACGACGTGCCGGCAGCCGTGCCGCGCGAACCACTCGAGCCCCCCGGCGCGCTCGAGCGCCGGCAGCATGCCGCCGTGGCCGTCGGGGGCCATGGCGATCCGGCCGGGCGCGTCGAGGAGCAGGTTCGCCTCGCGGTCGTCGAGCGAGGGGAGATCGCTCTGGCGGAAGACGAGCACCTCTGCCGGATCGAGCCCCGCGTGGTCGTGGTCGGCCAGCCAGCGCCGCGTGTCGTCGTCGGTGGCGGAGCTGGTCATGATCGCCAACGGCACCGGGCGGCCGTGGCGCCGGGCGATGCCGGCGAGCTTCCCGGCGAGCATCTCGAAGAGCGTGCGGCCGGAGAGGGGGCCGACCGGCACGATCCCCTTGGGCCCGGTGCAGCCGAGGCGCGATCCCTGGCCGCCGGCCACGAGGATCGCGCCGCATTCGCCGGCGGCCAGCGCCCGCGTGCCGGCCTCCGCCGCCGCCGCCGCGCGGGGGCCGCCGAGCGTCTCGCAGGCCGGGGTCTCCGCGGCGGCGAGATCGGGGGCGAGCCCCGGGCGCTCGCCCCCCTCGGAGATCCCGCGTGCCAGGCGGCGGAGCTCCGGGAGAGAGTCCCAATCGAGGGCCGCGAGCTGGCGGAGGAAGGCGTCGCGCGCGGCGCCGTCGAGCGCGTCGAGGAAGCGGAGCACGTGCCCCTGGCCGGCCGCGCGCACGCGCGCCAGCAGCGCGGCTTCGGGCTCGGGGGGCGGAAGGGCACGCTCGTTCATCGGGTCACGATCTCCCACGCACCCACCACCACAGGACCGCGCAGAGGAGGGGAAAGCCGACGAAGATCACGCCGTAGGTGAAGAGGGTCGTCCAGAGATGTTTGGGCCAGCGCGCCATGGATGCGGATCGGGGAGGGAGGGGGCGGGGCGATCAGGGGTCGCGGGGGCGGGGCGCGGAGGGAGCATCCGGGGGATCGCCGGCCACCAGCGCCGCCCGCGCCAGGATATCGACCGGAATGTCGATCGCCTCGTCGGCGGGCTCGTCGAGCCGGCATTCCACGCGCACCCCCCAGGGGAGGATCTCGGCGGCGACGATCGCCGCCTCCACCGACTCGCAGGACGTCCCCACCTCGACCTGCGGCTGCTGGTGGAAGGGGGGGCAGAAGCCGACGTGGCCGATGGCCGAGCGGCTCCCCGCCGCCACCGAAAGGACGATCCGGCCACGGACCGTCTCGGTGGCGTCGGCGGGCGACACATAGCGCTCCAGGCGCTGCCGGAACACCCCCTCCGGGCACGGTGTGTCCTCGACGGCGGGCTGGGCGACGGGGGACGCGATCGGCGGCGCGGCCGGGGCGTCGGCGGGCACCCGTCCAGCATGGCGC
>CAISKG010000520.1 GCA_903885855.1 uncultured Planctomycetaceae bacterium | reverse complement strand
GGTGTGCCCATCCTGCAATGGCAGGCACATGGCGCAGACCGCCGCCCATCTCGATCCATGACGATCGCGACGTCTTTCAAGCCTCGCTCGACGAACTGCCCGCGATCGATATTCACAGTCTCTGAGCGGTGCCGGACGCCACCCACGCATGTCGGGAAACTGCGAACTGCGACGCGGCCTGCGCCGACGCGAGAAAAACGCCAACAAAGCGGGTGCGGAGCGTATCGAGAAACCCGCTCCGGACGCCCGGGCCGCTCCTCCCGAGGCTCACGAGTCGCTCATCGGCCGGAAGACCGGTGAGGAAGTGCCATTGACCGGGCTATCCTTTTCGGCACGAGTCCGACCAAGTACCGCGCGCGGCGTTCCTGAGAGTCACGCCGCGGCCACCATCGGGCGGAATCGAACGAAGGCCCCGTCTCAGCCTCCTGCCCCGCCGAGGAACTCGTGCTTCACCGGCACCGTCGCGCGCGTGCCGCCCTCGTCGACGAACGTCACCTGTCCCGGGGCGAACTCGGCGCCGACCACCTTGCCGAAGCCGGCCGGGACGCGCGACACCCCCTGGATGTAGCGGATCTCGGTGGGCCGGTCGGCCGAGAACTCGAGCGCCGTCGGAAAGCCGCGGCGGGAGAGGAGGTTGTCGCCCGCCGACGCCGCCAGGCCGTCGGCGAAGAAGGTCGTCACGTCCTCGAGGCCGAGGCAGTTGTTGCGGCCATTCCAGGGGCTCCCGTGACGGCCCCGGTTCTCGATCCACAACAGCGTCGAGCCGAGCACCTTCGGATCCTTGAGGGCCCACCACATCCAGCCCTCGTCGGTGCGGACGGCGCAGGTCCAGGCGATCCCCTCGGGGCGGTTCACCACCTGCACCAGATCGGCGTGGCCCGGCCGCGCCGGGAGGCGCGTGAGATCGGCGTCGGGGGCCCCCTTCTCGAGCGCCGGCACGCGGGCCAGGTCGTCGAAGGGCGCCGCGATCGCCAGCGACTGATACTCCCCCTTCGCCGGATCGCTGAAGCGCGAGGGATTGGTCATCCCGAAGGCGATCGGGCTGGTCGAGACGCGGAACACGCCGTCGGCGTCGGGCATGGCGAGGGTGGCGTGGTGGCCGCAGGGGGCCGGGCCGGCGAAGCCGGTCACCGTGTGCTTGGAATAGACGGCGTTCTGCCCGTCGACGAGGGAGAGTTCCTTGACGATCCTCCCCTTCCGCACCGTCGGCTCGAAGGCCAGCACGAGCGTCGAGGTGCCCCCCGCGCGTCGCGCGTCGACGAACGTCCACGGGGCGCCGGCCACCTCGCCGTGCGGCGGGTGCTTTTCACCGCGGAACTCGGTGCCGTTGCCGCCGAAGGGGATGCAGAACCAGTCGCCGCGGAGGCTCGCGAGCACCGGGGCGGGAAAGTCTTTCAGGCCCTCGTTCTGCCAGGGGCTGACGTGGTAGGGCTGCACCGGCGCGCCCGAATCGCGGAGGAACGTCACCGGCGCCATGTGGGCGCCGAGCTTCGTCACCGCCAGGCGCACCTGCGGGCTCTCGAGGATCCACGAGGGCTGCGAATCGACCGTCTCCACCTTCGCCGGCTCGGCGGCCGCGAGCAGGGGCAGGAAGGCGAGCACGACGGCCAGGGCCAAGCGCGGCATGGGGGAGACTCCTCGGGGTGACTCACGCGCGCCCAACGACGCGCGCGACGGGGGGCATCGTCAGGCGCTCGACACTCCGAGGGCGTCGGCCAGCGCCCGCCGCATCGTCGGCACGTCGGGATCGCAGCCTGTCCAGTGGCGGACGCCGATCACCCCCTGGTTGACGAGCATCCCCAGGCCGTCGATCGCGGTGGCGCCGGCGGCGCGGGCCTCGCGGAGGAAGCGCGTCTCGGGGGGGCTGAAGACGACGTCGGCGACGACGAGCCCGGGCCGCAGCGACGCGCGCTCCACCGGCACGCGTGCCTCGGCGTCGTAGAGGCCGATCGACGTGCCGTTGATGACCACGTCGGCGGTCGGGGGCACGGTGAAGTCCCCGTGCCATTCGACCAGGTCGGCCGCGGTCGACGTGCCGCCGCGGAGCACCTCGACGAGCTCCGCGCCGCGGGCGCGGGAGCGGTTCACGACGGTGATCCGCCCGGCGCCGGCCAGGGCCAGCTCCACCGCCACCGCCCGGGCCGCGCCCCCCGCGCCGAAGAGGACGATCTCCCGGCCGCGCGGATCGATCCGCTCGCGCAGGCTCGCGAGGAAGCCCTGGCCGTCGGTGTTCTCGCCGACGAGGCGACCGTCGCGGCGCACGACGCAGTTCACCGCACCGATGAGGCGGGCCGATTCGCCGAGACCGTCGAGGAGCGGGATCACCGTCACCTTGTGCGGCATGGAGAGATTGAAGCCGCGGAAGCCGAGGGCCCGGGCGCCGGCCACGGCCGCCGGCAGGTCGGCGGGGGCGACCTCCATGTTCACGTAGCGCCAGTGGAGGTCGTGGTGGCGGAAGGCCGCCTCGACCATCGCCACGGTGGGGTTGCCCGCCGCCCCCTGCGACATCGAGCCGACGAGGGCGGGGCAGAAGTCGGCGGCGTGTGCCTCGGCCATGGCGTCACCCGGCCGGAGCCGGCTCCCGTGCGGGGGTGGCGCGCAGCTCGGGGTCGGCGTCGGCGTCGGCCTTGCGGTAGAGCCGCGTGGGGATGAGCGTCTCGGGGGGCAGGTCCTCCCCCTTGGAGTGGCGCAGGATCGCGTCCACGATCTTCTCCCCCATCGTGGCCGGGAACTGGATCGGGTCGGCGTAGACGGAGCCGTCGCGGATCGCCTCCTTGCCCTCCGGCTGGCCGTCGAACCCGACGACCACCACCGTCCCGGCACGCCCCCCCTTCTCGAGCGCCGCCACCGCGCCGAGGGCCGAGGGATCGTTGATGGCGAAGATCCCGCGCAGGTCGCCGTGCGCCTGGAGGACGTCCTCGGTCGCCTTGGAGCCGCCGTCGCGCGCCCCGCCCGCCTCGAGCTCGGCGACGATCTCGATCGGCTCGCCGCCGGCGGGGAGGGCGGCGTTGTGGGCCTGGATCGCCTCGCGGAATCCGGCCACGCGCAGCAGGCAGCTCTCCGCCTGCTTGAAGTGGAGCACCGCCACCTTCCCGCCGCCGGGCCCGAGCGCCTCGATCATCGCCGCGGCCGCCTCCTTGCCGCCGCCGAAGTTGTCGGTGGCCACCTGCGTGACGACCTTCGCGTCCGCCCCGCGGTAGGGGATGTCGACGGTGAATACCGGGATCCCGGCGGCGTTGGCCTCGGCGATCACCGGGCCGATGGCCTTGGAATCGCAGGGGGAGAGCACGATCGCCGACACCTTCCTGACGATGAAGTCCTTCACCTGGTTGCCCTGCTTGGCGACGTCCTTGTCGCCGCTGACGACGACCGCCTGCCAGCCCTTGGCGGCCGCCTCGGCGCTGATCGTGTCGCCGATCACCTTGAAGAACGGGTTGTCGAGGGCCAGGAGCGACACGCCGATCGTCCCCTTGGGGGCGGCGGACGCGGGGCCCGCCGCCGGTCCGCCCGTGGCGCCGCCCCCATCCGGCCGCTCCGGCCGCGGCGGGGCCGACGGCCGCGCACAGCCCAGGGAGGCCAGCAGCAAGGCCGCGGCCAGGAGCATCCCCCGGCGACGGACGAAGGCGGGTGTGAATCGCATGCGGAACTCCCCTGGCGAGGCCACGCCGGCCGCTCGCGCGCGCCCGGCGGCGGCATTCTGCCTCCCGCCCCCTCCCTCCGCCAGACCCGGCGGCGGCGGACCGTTTTCCGCCCCCTGCGGAACGCTGTCGCAGAATGCATCGGCGGCAGCGACCCTCGCCACGTCTGGAAACGTGAATCCCTCGCCGTGGATCGGTCTCGAGGACACCGCTGTCGGGCGCACGTTCGCATGGTTGAGCGGCGCTCCCGCGGGGCGAATCCCCGCTGAACGGCCGCCGCGGGCGATCAGCGCCGCTTCGGGGCCTTCTTCGCTCCGCGGGCCGGCGCGGCCGGCTTCTTCGTGGCCGCCGGCTTCCTGGCCGGCTGCTTGGCAGTCTTCGTGGCCGGCTTTGTGGCCGGCTTCGCGCGGGCCTTCTTCGCCGCCGGCTTCCGCCGGCGGCGGCCCTTCCGCGCCGCCTCCACCTCGTCGAGGAATTCGTCGGCCGTCGCCAGCAGGTCGGCGGCCGAGATCGGCTCCACCTCGTCGATGATGAACAGCGACAGCTCGCCCCGGCGCTGCTGATCCATCAGCGCCTGGTATTCCACCAGCGACAGATCGTCGTGGTCGTCGTCCTCGCTCGAGAGGTACTCGAATCCGACCCGCGCCTCGGGATCCCAGCCGTCGATGTCGAATTCCACCCCGTACTCGCGGAAGCGGACGTTGCGCTGGAGGCGGTAGCCGCGCGCCTTGAAGATGCGGGCGAGGATGTCGCAGCCCTCGGTCTCGTTGAGCGGGTCGTACATCGGGAGCGTGTCTCTCGGGGGAGGGGGCGGTCCGGCCGGCCGGCCGACCCGGCCCACAGGATAGCCTCACGGCGCGGCGGCCGCCCGGAAAGCGGCCCGGCCGGCGGCGCGCGTCAGCCGCCGCGCTTCTTCTTGCGGGCGTCCTTCTCGCGCTGCTTCTTCTGCCGGCGCCGCTCGTCGGCCGTGAGCCGCTTGCCGGTGTCCCCCTTGGGGCGGCCGAGGCGCATGCCGGGATTGGCGAGCGTCGACTGCATGGCCTGCATCTGCTGGACGCGCTCGCGCAGCCCCATCCCCGACATCGACTTCATCATCGACGCCATCCCGTCGAACTGCTTCACCAGGTCGCTCACCTCGTGGAGCTCCACCCCGGCCCCGCGCGCGATGCGCCGGCGGCGCGGCGCGTCGATGACGCGCGAGGGGCTGCGGCGCTCCTGGGGGGTCATGGCGTCGATGATCCCGAACAGCCGCCGCATGTCGCCGTCGAGATCGGTGTCGCCGAGCAATTGCTGCAGCCCGCCCATCCCCGGGATCATCCCCAGCACCTTGCCGATCGGCCCCAGGCGGCGCGTCTGCTGGAGCATCTTCTTGAAGTCGTCGAGGGTGAACTCGCCGGCCCGGAGGCGCTCCTCCTGGCGGGCCATCTCCTCCTGGTCGAACTTCCGCTGCGCCTCCTCGACGAGCGTCACCACGTCGCCCATCCCCAGGATCCGCCCCGCCATGCGCTCGGGGTGGAAATCCTCGAGGGCCTCGATCTGCTCGCCGGTGCCGACGAACTTGATCGGCACCCCCGTGACGCTCTTCACCGACAGCGCGGCGCCGCCGCGCGCGTCGCCGTCGAGCTTCGTCATGATCACGCCGTCGAGCTGCAGACGGTCGTTGAAGGCCTTGGCGCTGCGCACGGCGTCCTGGCCGGTCATGGCGTCGACGACGAGGTAGCACTGGTCGGGCCCGACCGTGCGGTCGATGCGCTCGAGCTCCTCCATCAGCGCCTCGTCGATGGCGAGGCGGCCGGCGGTGTCGAGGATCACCACCGACACCCCCTCGCGCCGGGCGCGGGCCACGCCGGCGTTGCACACGGCCACCGGGTCGGTGACCCCCTCGGGCACGTGCACCGGCACCCCCACCTGGCGGCCGAGGACGGCGAGCTGCTCGATCGCCGCGGGGCGCTGGAGGTCGGCGGCGACGAGCATCACGCCGCGCCCCTGCTCCTTGATCTTACGGGCCAGCTTCGCC
Source organism: uncultured Planctomycetaceae bacterium (assembly GCA_903885855.1). GTDB lineage: Bacteria > Planctomycetota > Planctomycetia > Pirellulales > UBA1268 > QWOP01. Next base: position 2,154 of record CAISKG010000520.1, on the reverse strand, counting down.
GCCGAGGTCGTCTTGCCGGAGCCCTGCAGGCCGCAGAGCATGATCACCGTCGCCCGGCCGGCCTGGAGGTGGAGCGAGTGGTCCACCGGCCCCATCAGGTTCACCAGCTCGCGGTGCACGATGCCCACGAGCTGCTGGGTGGGGTCGAGGCTCTCGAGCACCTTCGCCCCGATCGCCCCCTCGACGACCCGGTCGAGGAAGCCGTCGACGACGTCGTAGGCGACGTCGGCCTCCAAGAGCGCCGTCCGCACCGCGGAGAGGCCCTCGCGGATGTTCGACTCGGTGAGCTTGCCGCGCCCGCGCAGCGCGGTGAGGGCGCCTGACAGCGCGGTGGAGAGGGACTCGAACATGGCGGCTCCGGGGGGCGGGAACCCGGCATTATAGGCCGGGCCGCGCCCCGTTCCCGGAGGCCGCCGCGCGGGGCCGGCCGGGGGCCGGCGGCGGGGTCAGTGGATGACCGCGCCGGAGTCGCAGCAGGGGGCCGCCGCGGCCGGGCCGCAGGTGTCGCAGCCGCCGCACTCCACGCCGCAGGCGGGGGCCGCCGCGGCGTTGCACGACGGCGACAGGCAGGAGCGGAATTCCATGAACGACGGCCGGCGGCAGCCGCCGCCGAAACAGTTGCAGCCGGGGGCCGCGAGCACACCGGCGACGAGGGCGACGAGGCACAAGGCGCGAGCCATGGGAGGGGTCTCCACCACGTTCCAGACGGGCCGCGGTCGCTTCTCCGCGGCCCCACGCGCCCCGGCATCCGGCGGGGCGGGTGGCGTCGGCATGACGCCTCGGAACCCTAGCCCCCGATCGCGCCCCGCGCCGCCGCCGGCGGGCGAATCCCGTCGGCAGGACGGCCGACGGAATGCAGCCGGTGCCGGTGGTGCCGGTGACAGGGGCTGCGCGGAGTACGGGCGACCCTTCCCACCTTGTCCCGGCGAATGACGAAGAACAGGAAGTTTGCAGGATGAGGGTCGGGTTTCGGGGCCGCGTCGTCGCGCGGAGATGGGGGTGGCCTGACGGCGCCCCACCCCCCTGACAGCGTCCTGCGCGCCTCCACACCCCGCCCCCCGATGCGCCCCGCCGCCGGACCGGATCGCCGCGCCACCCGTCCGCTCCGCGGCGCCGTGGCGCGATGCCTGCTCCTGCTGCTCGCGGCCGGCAACTGCGCGACGTCGGCCGGGCTGCGCGGCGAGACGGTGGAGGAGGCGGCGCCGGCCGTCCTCGGGGACGCCGCCGCGGACGCCGGCGGCCCCTGTGACCGGGCCGGGGCGCGGCCGGACGTCTGGAGCGTCGTGACGCGCGGGCTCCCCGAGGTCGACGGCATGCCGGCCCGCGCCCGGCCGGCCGTCGAACGGCTCGACGCCGACGGCCGCTGGCGGCGCGACGACGTGGCGGGGATCCTCGCCAACCCGCGCCAACCGCTGCTGGTGTTCCTGCACGGCAACCGCTACGACCGCGCCGCGGCGCGGGAGCAGGGGATGATGCTCGCCCGCCGCACCGGCTCGATCTGCCCGGAGGCGTCGCAGACGCGGACGGTGATCTTCTCCTGGCCGAGCGACAAGCAGGGGATCCTCCTCCGCGACAGCCGGCGGAAATACCGCCGCGCCCAGACCGAGGGGCACTACCTCGCCTGGTTCCTCTCGCAGGTCGAGCCCGACCGACCGGTGGCGATCGTGGGCTACAGCTACGGCGCCCTGATCGCGCTGGAGGCGCTGGAGGACCTGGTCCAGGCCCAGGCCGCCGGGCGCGAGGGGGTGCAGCCGTGGATCGGCCGCGAGGCGCCGCTGAATCTGGTGCTCGTCGCCGCCGCGGTGCGCCACGACGCGCTCGCCCCCCGCGGCCCCTACCGGGAGACGCTCCCCTGCATCGACCGCCTGACGGTCCTCCACAACTCCGACGACATGGCCCTGCGCTTCTTCGAACTCGTCGACCGCAACCTGCGCACCGACGCGCTGGGCCACAGGGGGATGCCGGCGGCCTGGGTCGCGGGGCGGGCGGCCTTCACGCAGGTCGACGCCGCCGGGATCGTCGGCTCGAGCCACCGCCTGAGCGACTACCTCTCCTCCCCCTGCCTGATGCGCCGCATCTGCGCGGGCGCCGGCACCGGCCTGCATGCCCGCGGCGACGGCGCCGCGAGCGGGCCGTGCGCGGGGCCGGCGGAGG
>CAISKG010000519.1 GCA_903885855.1 uncultured Planctomycetaceae bacterium | reverse complement strand
TGGCCAACGGCGCCGCCGGCGGCGCCCCGCTCTCGGGCCCCGCCCTCGACACCTTCGCCGCCGCGCTCGAACAGGCCTGCGAGGCGCTCGCACGCGAGATCGCCGACGACGGCGAAGGGGCGACCCACGTGCTGCGCATCGAGGTGCGCGGGTGCCGGTCGCGCGACGACGCCCGCCGCATCGCCCGCACCGTGGGCGACAGCCCGCTGGTGAAGACGGCCGTGTGCGGCGCGGATCCCAACTGGGGCCGGATCGTCTCCGCCGCCGGCTACGCGGGGGTGCCCTTCGACCCGGCCCGGCTGCAGCTGCGGCTCAACGGCACGCTGCTCTTCCGGGCCGGCGCCCCGGTGTCCTTCGACGGTGATGCGGTGTCGGCCTCGATCCGCGACCACCGCGAGACCCTGATCGAGCTCGACCTCGAGGAGGGGGCGGAATCGATCCGCTTCTACTCCAGCGACCTCACCGCCGAGTACGTCCACCTGAACGCCGACTACCACACCTGAAGAGCCCTCCCGCCCGCTCCCGGGCCCATGAACCGCCCCACCGGCCCGTGCGGGAGGGGGAAAACGCCTTGACGCCGCCCCTCCCAGAGGTTTTCTTGGACGCGTCCGTTCCGGTTCCCGGGCGGCCCGCCCCCGGCTCCTCCCCGCCCGCCAGCCGCCACCCATGAAGCTCTCCGCGTTCCCGACCGCCCCCGCCTCGCCCCGCGCCCCCGCCGGAGCCGCCCCACGGGCGGCCGTTCCCACCGGCCTCCCCGGCCGCCGTTCGCGCCTCGCCTGCGGCGACGACTCGGACGATTCCGACGACGACCTCGCCGAGGACGAGGATCTCACCGCCCAGCCCGTCCCGGAGGAGGAGTCGGCGTTCGATGATTTCGACGACGACTTCGACGACGATTTCGAGGAGGAGGAGAACGACCCCGACTGGGATCCGCCGGAGGAGAACGAGCCCCCGCCGCCGCCGGCCAAGGGCCCCGCCAAGCGGAAATGAGCCGGGGAGCGCGCCGCACCGCGCGCCCCCAGCGGCCCGGCCCCCTCCGAACGGTCCCGCGACAGGATCCCGTCATGCACGGCAGCGACGAGCCCAGTGGCGAGGATCGCCCCCCCGGAGGCAGCGGCGCCGTCCCGCGCGGCGGCAGGGAGTGGTTCGGCGACCTGGGCCAGCTCGACTTCGACATCGACTTCTTCGAGCGCCTCCTGGGCCGATCCCCGGATCACGTCGAGGGGCTGCGCGTGCTCGGCGAACTCTGCTCGCGCAAGGGGCTCCTGGAGCGGGCCCTGGAAATCGACCGCCGGCTCGTGGCGCTCCTGCCGGACGACGCGCTGGCCCGCTACAATCTCGCCTGCTCGCTGGCGCTCGTCGGCCGCGACGACGAGGCGCTCGAGCACCTCGCCGCCGCGTTCCGGCTCGGCTACGACGACGTGGCCCACATGGAGGTCGATCCGGACCTCGCGTCGCTCCGCGGGCGCCCGGAATTCCGCGCCCTCCTCGACCGCGTCGGCTGACACGCGCGGACGGGGCGGGGGCGCATCGCGCGTCGCCCTTGGGGGAGAGCATGCTCGACCAATACGACAAGATCACCGAGGCGGCCGGTGCGATCCGCGCGCGGTGTCCGCGGATGCCGACGGTGGGGATCATCCTCGGCAGCGGCCTGGGGGGGGTGACGGGGGCGATCACCGAGGCGGTGACGATCCCCTACGCCGAGATCCCGCACTTCGCCCGCTCCACGGCCCACGGCCACGCCGGGCAGCTCGTCTGCGGGCTCCTCGAGGGGGTGCCGGTGATGGTCATGGAGGGCAGGATGCACGCCTACGAGGGCTATCCGCTCGCCCAGATCACCTTCCCGGTGCGCGTCCTCGAGCGCCTCGGCGCCACGCTCCTGGTCGTCACCAACGCCTGCGGCGGCCTCAATCCGCACTACCGCACCGGCGACCTGATGATCATCGACGACCACATCAACCTCATGAACGACAACCCCCTCGTGGGGATCAACGACGACCGCCTCGGACCGCGCTTTCCCGACATGTCGGCCCCGTACACGCCGGAGCTCATCGACGCGGCGCTGGCCGTGGCCCGGCGCGAGGATTTCGTCGCCCACCGCGGCGTGTACGTGGCGGTCACCGGGCCGAATCTCGAGACCCGCGCCGAATACCGCTTCCTGCGCGGCATCGGCGCCGACGTCGTGGGGATGTCGACGGTGCCGGAGGTGATCGTGGCGGTCCACGCGGGCCTGCGCGTGCTGGGCATCTCGGTGATCACCGACATGTGCCTGCCGGACCACCTCGAGGTGGCGACGGTGGAGAAGATCCTCGCCGTGGCCCGCGGCGCCGAGCCGAAGCTCCGCGCCATCGTCACCGCCGCGGTGCGTCAGGCGGGCGAAGCCCGCGGCTGACCCCCACCCCCGCCCGATCCCCCATCCCGGAGTCGATCCCGTGTCACGTCCCGTCCGGATTCTCGTCGTCGGCTGCGGCCACATGGGCACGTCGCACGCCAAGGCCTACCACGCGCTCGACGGCTTCGAGATCGTGGGGGTGGTGGCCCGCGGGGAGGGCTCGCGCCGCGCGCTGCTCGACGCCCTCGGGACCGACTACCCGCAGTTCTCCGACTACGCCGAGGCCCTCGCGGCCACCACGCCCGACGCCGTCTCCATCAACACCTACCCCGACACCCACGCCGACTTCGCCCGCCGCGCCTTCGCGGCCGGCTGCCACGTGTTCCTCGAGAAGCCGGTGGCCCCCACCGTCGCCGAGGCGGAGGCCGTGGTGGCCGCCGCCAAGGCCGCGGGGAAGAAGCTCGTGGTCGGCTACGTGCTCCGCGTGCATCCCACCTGGGCGAAGTTCGTCGAGGTGGCGCGGTCGCTCGGCAAGCCGCTGGTGATGCGCATGAACCTCAATCAGCAGTCCTCGGGCGACCAGTGGCGGACGCACAAGCAGCTGATGAACTCGATGTCGCCGATCGTCGATTGCGGGGTGCACTACGTCGACGTGATGTGCCTGATGACGCGGGCCCGGCCGACGCGCGTCTCGGCGATCGGCGCCCGGCTCAGCGACGAGCTCGTGCCCGGGATGTACAACTACGGCCAGTTGCAGGTGACCTTCGACGACGGCTCGGTCGGCTGGTACGAGGCCGGCTGGGGGCCGATGATGAGCGAGACGGCCTACTTCGTGAAGGACGTGATCGGCCCGCGCGGCTGCGTGAGCATCGCCGGCGTCAAGGACGGCGACGTCGCCAGCGACGACGTGGAGGCCCACTCCCGGGCCGGCCGCCTCCGCCTCCACCACGGCGCGCTGGCCGCCGACGGCACCTTCGCCCGCGCCGACGAGATGATCGACTCCAGCGACGAGCCCGATCACGACGGCCTCTGCCGGCTCGAGCAGGAGCTGTTCCTCGACTGCATCCGCCACGACCGCGACCTCTCGGCCCACATGGCCGACGCGGTCAACAGCCTGCGGATCGTCCTGGCGGCCGACGAGTCGTTCCGCACCGGCCGCACCGTCGAGCTCTGATCGCCCGCCCCCGCCCCCCTCGCCCCCCAGCGCCGATGTTCGACCCAGTCCGCGGAAAGCCCGACTTCCCCGCCCTCGAGCAGGAGGTGCTCGGCTTCTGGCGCTCCGGCGGCATCTACCGCAAGTCGCTCGAGCGGCGTCGGGGCGCGCCGCGCTTCGTGTTCTACGAGGGGCCCCCCACCGCCAACGGGCTGCCCCATCCCGGCCACTGCCTGACGCGCACCATCAAGGATCTCTACCCGCGCTACCGCACCATGCGCGGCCAGCTCTGCGAGCGCAAGGCGGGCTGGGACACCCACGGCCTGCCGGTGGAGGTGGAGGTCTGCAAGGAGCTGGGGATCCACTCCAAGGCCCAGATCGAGGCCTACGGCGTCGAGCCCTTCATCCACCGCTGCCAGGAGAGCGTGTGGCGCTACATGAAGGAGTGGGAGACGATCACGGAGCGCATCGGCTTCTGGATCGACCTCTCCGAGGCCTACGTCACCTACCGGCGCTCCTACGTGGAGAGCGTGTGGTGGGCGCTGGCCGATCTCTTCGACCGCGGCCTCCTGTACCGCGGCCACAAGATCGTGTGGTGGTGGGCCCAGGGGGGCACGGCGCTGTCCAGCGGCGAGGTCGGACAGGGCTACAAGGAGGTCGCCGACCCCAGCGTGTACGTCGCGCTGCCGCTCGTGGACGCCGCCGGTCGGCCCGACGGCCGGTCGCTGGTGGCCTGGACGACCACCCCCTGGACGCTCCCCTCCAACCAGTTCGCCGCGGTCAGGCCGGAGCTCGAGTACGTCGTGGTGCGCGAGGCGGGGGCGCCCGACGGGGCCCCGCAGTACGTCGTCGCCGAGGCGCTGGCCGCCGATCTGGCCGCCAAGCTCAAGGTGTCGTTCGAGACGCTCCAGACGCTCACCGGCGGGGAGCTGGTGGGGCGCGACTACCTCCCCCCCTTCGACACCTTCCGCCCCGCCGGGTCGCCCCCGCGGGCCACGCTCGCGGCCGGCGGCGACGCCGCGCCGGCCTGGCGCGTGGTGGCGGCCGACTTCGTGACCACCGATTCCGGCACCGGCGTGGTGCACGTGGCGCCGGCCTTCGGCGAGGTCGACTACGGCGTGCTCATGGCCGAGCAGCCGCGTTTCGCCGCCGGCGGGCCCGCGCTGCTCAATTGCGTGGCCCCCGACGGCACCTTCACCGACGCCTTCCCCATGGGGAGCGGCCGCTTCGTGAAGGACTGCGACCGCGACATCACCCGCGATCTGCGGGCCCGCGGGCTGCTGGTGCACCAGGAGCAGTACGTCCACGATTACCCCTTCTGCTGGCGTGCCGACGCCGACCCGCTCATCCAGTACCCGCGCGCCAGCTGGTTCATCCGCACCTCGCAGTTCCGCGACGCGATGCTCGCCAACAACGCGCGCATCGACTGGCTGCCCGAGCACATCAAGGACGGTCGCTTCGGCAACTTCCTCGAGACGAACGTCGACTGGGCGCTCTCGCGCGAGCGCTACTGGGGCACGCCGCTGCCGATCTGGGTGTGCGAGGAGACGGGGCGGGCCGAGGCGGTCCCCTCCTACGCGGCGCTCCTGGCCAAGCCGGGGATCGCCGGCACCGAGGTCTTCGCCCGGGCCAAGGAGGCCGATCCCTCCCTCGCCGACGACCTGGCCGTCCACAAGCCCTACATCGACGCCGTCACCTACGCCTCCCCCTTCGCCGCCGGCCGCCGCATGCGGCGCGTGCCGGAGGTGATCGACTGCTGGTTCGACTCCGGCGCCATGCCCTTCGCCCAGTGGGGCTGGCCCCACGAGGGGCGCGCCGACTTCGCCGGGCAGTTCCCCGCCGACTTCATCTCCGAGGCGATCGACCAGACGCGCGGCTGGTTCTACAGCCAGCTGGCCATCAGCACGCTCCTCTTCGGCGGCGACGGGCCCCGCACGCTCCCCGGCGGCGTCGCGCCCCCGCCGGCCGCCTGGCCGCATCCCTTCCGCACCTGCATCGTCCTGGGCCTGATGCTCGGCGAGGACGGGCAGAAGATGAGCAAGAGCAAGCGCAACTACAAGGAGCCGGGGGTGATCTTCGACGCCTACGGCGCCGACGCCCTGCGCTGGTTCTTCCTCGCCGGCCAGCCCCCCTGGACGACGATCCGCTACAGCGAGCGGTCGATCCGGGAGAGCGTGCCCGAGTTCCTCCTGCGCCTCTGGAACGTCTACTCCTTCTTCGTGATCTACGCCACGATCGACGGCTTCGACCCCGCGGCGCTGCTCGACGCACCGGGAGGGCTCGACCACGCCGATCTGTCCGGGGCGCGGGGCTGGCGGCCGGTGGCCGAGCGCTGCGAGCTCGACCGCTGGATGCTCGCGGAGCTCTCCGCCACCGCGGCGGCGGTCGTGGAGCGGATGGACGCCTTCGACCACTTCGCGGCGGCGGGGCGGATCTCGGCCCTCGTGGAGGGCCTGAGCAACTGGTTCGTGCGCCGCAGCCGCGACCGCTTCTGGGGGCCGGGGCGGGCCGACGGCGGCCCCGACACCTCCCCCGACAAGCTCGACGCCTACTGGACCCTCTGGGAGACGCTCCTCGGCATCGCGCGCCTCGCCGCGCCCTTCGTGCCCTTCGTCACCGAGGCCATGTGGCGCAACCTCGCGGCGCGGCCCTTCGGCGCGGCCGTGGCGGAGAGCGTGCACCTCACCGACTATCCCACGGGCGACGCGGCCCTCCTCGACGCCGATCTGGTGCGGCGGATGGCGCTGGTGCGCGACGTCGCCTCCCTGGGGCGGGCCGCTCGCGCCGGCGCGAAGCTCAAGGTCCGCCAGCCGCTCTCGAAGGTGGAGGTGATCCTCGGCGGCGGGGTGGAGCCGGCCGACGCCGCCTGGCTCGAGGCCCACGCCGAGCTCGTGTGCGACGAGCTCAACGTCAAGCACTTCGAGATCTGCCGCGAGCCCGACCGCTACATCACCCGCTCGCTCCTCCCCGACCTCAAGAAGCTCGGGCCGAAGCTCGGCAAGCTCCTCCCCCAGGCGCGGCAGGCGCTCGAGAAGGGGGACGCCGTCGCGCTGCTTTCCGCGCTCGAGCGCGACGGCCGCGTCGAGCTCGCCCTGCCGGGGGGCACGGCCGTGGTGGAGCGCGAGGACGTGATCGTGCGCACCACCGCGCGCGAGGGCTGGGCGGCGGCCGAGGGGCCGCGGGCGGTGGTGGTGATCGCCGCCGAGCTCACCCCGCAGCTCGTCGCCGAGGGGCTCGCGCGCGAGGTGATCCACGCCGTGCAGACGGCCCGCAAGAACCTCGACCTCGAGTTCACCGACCGCATCGACCTCGCGCTCGCCTCCCCGTCGGCCGAGCTGCGCGCCGCGCTCGAGGAGCACCGCGGGGGCATCGCGGCGGAGACGCTGGCCGAGCGGCTCACGATCCTCGATGGCAGCGGCACCGGCGAGACGCTCGACGTCGACGGCCACCCGCTCTCGATCGCCGTCGCCGTCGCCGGGGGGCCGGGGAGCCGGCCATGACCGCGCCGCGGCGCATCGCCGTCCTCCTCTCGGGCGCCGGGCGATCGCTCGAGAACCTCCTCGAGCGGATCGCCGCCGGAAGCCTCGCGGCCGAGGTGGCCGTGGTGGTGTCGAGCCGCGCCGACGTCCGTGGCGTGCGCCTGGCCCGGCGCGCGGGCGTGCCGGTGGAGGTGGTCGAGCGCGGCGGGCGCGACGTGGAAGCCTGGAGCCGGGCGATCTTCGCCCCCTGCCGGGCCGCCGGCGCGGAGCTCGTGGTGATGGCCGGATTCCTCCACCTCGTGGCGATCCCGGCGGACTTCGCCGACCGCGTCATCAACATCCACCCCTCGCTGCTGCCCGCCTTCGGCGGCAAGGGCTTCCACGGCGACCACGTCCACCGGGCGGTGCTCGCCCGGGGCTGCACCGTGAGCGGCTGCACGGTGCATCTGGTCGACGACGAGTACGACCACGGCCGGATCCTCCTGCAGCGCGCCGTGCCGGTGCTCGCCGACGACACGCCCGAATCGCTCGCCGCGCGGGTCTTCGCCGCGGAGTGCGAGGCGCTCCCCGAGGCGATCCGACGCTTCCGCGCCCCCGGCTGACGGCCGCGGCCCGTTCACGGTCACCCCACCCCTTCCCATCCCCCCTTCCCCGGAGCCGCGCCATGACCCGGTCCCTCGGCAACGTCATCGCCGACAGCCTGCAGCTCTCCGCCAACTACGCCGAGCGGCTCCTCGCCGGCGTCGCCCCGGAGCGTTTCGCCCGCTTCGCCACCGTGGGGGGCACGGCGGTGGAGTCGAACCACCCCGCCTTCGTCCTCGGCCATCTGGCCCTCTACGGGCCGCGCATCGTGGCCCATCTCGGCGGCACGCCGTCGCCCCTGCCGGCCGGGTTCGAGGCGGCCTTCTCCAAGGACGCGCGCTGCACCGACGACCCCTCGGGAACCCTCTATCCGCCGATGGAGACGGTGGTGGCCGCGTTCCGCACCGGCTGCCGGGAGGCGATCGACGCCCTCCGCGCCGCCCCCGACGCCCTCCTCGACGCCCCCAATCCGGCCGAGGGGCGGATGCGCGAGCTCTTCCCCACCCTCGGCAGCGTCCACTGCTTCTACGCCGGGGGCCACATGATGTCGCACCTCGGGCAGTTCAGCGCCTGGCGGCGGATGGAGGGGATGAAGCCCGCCTGATCCTCGCTGTCCCTGGAAAACGTCGTCCCGTCAGACGTCGCAGACCATCGCCGCGTGGCGCAGCGCCAGCACCGGGTCGTTCCAGGTGGGGATGAACTCGTGGGCCACGAAGTCGTGGTACCCGGCGGCGGCGAGCGCCCGCATCACGGCCGGGTAGTCGATCTCCTGGGTGTCGTCGAGCTCGCCACGGCCGGGATTGCCCGCGGTGTGGACGTGGCCGATGGCGTCGGCGTGCTCCCGGATCCGGCGGATGATGTCGCCGTTCATGATCGAGACGTGGTAGACGTCGAAGAGGAGCTTGAAGTTCGGCGATCCCATCCGTCGCACGAGGTCGAGGCAGAAATCGACGTCGTCGCCGAAGTAGCCCGGATGGCCCTTCATGGGGTGGGAGGCGTCGCGGGAGTTGAGGTGCTCCAGGCAGAGGGTGATCCCCTTCCGCTCCGCCTCCGGCAGCACCTGCTTCCAGGCGGCGAGGCAGTCGGCGGCGGCCCGGTCGTCGTCCATGCCGTCGAAGCGCATGCCGGTGAAGGTGATCACCTTCTTCGAGCCCACCGCCGCCGCGACGTCGATCGCTTCGGCGAGTTTCGCCACGGCGGGCCCGGCGAAGCGCGGGTCGCAGGGCCCCTCCGCGAAGCCGTGGCTCGAGACGAGCGAGATCGAGAGGCCCAGCTCCCGCACCGCCGCGTAGTGCCGGCGGTCGATCCCCTCGATGCCCACCAATCCGATGGCCTTGGCGTGGCGGGCCAGCTCCAGCGTGTCCATGGGGTTGAAGCACCAGCCCATCACGCTGTGGCGGATGCCATCCCGGCGGATGCGGTAGCCGGGGTCGGCCGCCGCGCGGGAGGTGTCGGCGGCCCCGCTGCGGCCGCCGAGGGCCGCGGCGGCGACGGCGGAAGCGGCGAGCACGCGGCGGCGCGGGATCGCGCGGAGCATGGTGAGACCCTCCCGGTGCGGCGTCACCCGCGCGCACCATGCGGCAGGGGCCCCGCCCGTGGGCATGGTAGCAGCCGGGGCGCCCGTCGGGCCGCGGGCCCGTCCGTCAGCGGTCCAGCGGCATGCGCGAGGCGCGGAGGACCGTCTCCTGGACCGCCAGATCGTGGTCGGCGGTGAAGGCGAACGCCCGCTCCCCGCGGATCACGGCCGCCATGTCGGCGGCGTCGGCCACGTAGCGGGTGAAGGCCGGAAAGGGGATCCGGGTCGTGCCCCGGGGAAGATCGCCGCGTGGCGCGTCGAGCGAGACGACCGCCTCGGGATCGTCGAGGGGCTGGATGTGGAAGGTGCCCGCGGTGCCGGAGACGGTGAGGTGGCGTCGGCCGAAGCCCTCCACCTGCCGGCCGCTCGAGCGGATCGTGGCGATGGCCCCGGGATACTCGAGGACCGCGAGGGTCGTGTCGGCCAGGGGATCGCCCCGCCCGGCCCCCGAGCGGCGGGCGAACCCCTGCACGCCCTCCGGCCGGCCGAGGATCCCCACCACGAGATCGACGAGGTGGCAGCCGAGCTCGAACATCATCCCGCCGGGGAAGCGCGCCAGCTCGGCACGGGCGTCGCGGTCCACCACCTTCCCCATCTCGGCGTCGACCTCGAAGACGTCACCGAGCCAGCCGCGGGCGAGGAACTCGCGCAGCAGGAGCACCGCGGGGTTGTAGCGGTACATGTAGCCGAGCTGGACGATCACGCCGCGGCGGCCGGCCTCCTCGAGGATGCCGCGGAAGACCGGCAGCGACGATCCCGCCGGCTTGTCGAGATGGACATGCAGCCCGCGTGCGACCGCCGCGGCCGCATGCTCGAGCGACACGTCGGGGGGCGTCTCCACGAGGACGGCGTCGAGGCCGTCGGTCGCGAACAACGCGTCCCGCGTGAGGAGGGGCACCCCCGCGAAGGCCGGCGTCCGCGCCGCGGCGGCGGCCCGCTCCCCGTCGGGCTCGACGAGGCCCACCACCTCCCAGTCGGGGCTGCGGCGGTAGACCTCGAGTTTCGTGGCGTGGCCGTGGCCGGTGCCGATCTGACCGACGCGGAGCGGCCGCCGCGGCACCTCGGCCGTCACGGCCGTCGCGGCGGCCACGGCCGCCACGCCCCCCGCGAGCACCGCCCGTCGCCCATGTCGCCCCTGTCGCGGCCCGTTCACGCGCGCCTCCGGATCGTGGTCGGCTGCCGTGGGGAGTTTACTGCGGTACCGCGTCGGACGCCCCGTGGCCCCCCGACAGCCTCCGCCAGAAGGCCGTCGCCCCCGCCCAGTCGGAGCGCGTCTCGGCGGTGACGCGATCCGCACCGCGGGCGACCGCCTCGGCGACCGCCGCGGCCACGAGGGCCGATCCGAGCCCCAGGCGGCGCTCCGCGGGATCGACGAGCAGCCAGCCGATGGAGTAGCGCGGCGGCCCCCCGGCCCCCGGCCGGCTTTCCACGAGCGTCACCAGTCCCGCCGCGCCGTCGCCTCCGGGGCGGGTGGCGATCCACGCCGTCACCCGCCGCCCCGGGCGGGAGCCGATCTCGGCGCGGAGGCCGGCGGCGGTGGGCGATGGCCCCTGGCGTCGACAGGCCTCCGCCAGGCCGGCGAGCCGACGCCAGATGTCCCCGGGCCCGGGGGGGCGGTCGGAGGCCGGGGCGTCGTCGGGGAGGCGTGTGATGACGTGGCGGGCACTCGTTCCCCGCGGCAGGTGGGCCGGTTCGATGCTGGTGCGGATCACGCCCATGGAGGGATCATGGCACGGCGGGGCCCAAGAACAGGATTTGACGGATTATGACGCTTTGTGACCGTTATCCATCACTATCTTTCGACTGATACCGTTGACAAACTGCGCGGAATATGCATGAATTGCGTCGGAGCGGGAGTTTTCCGGCGTGACAGCGCATTCGAGGCGAACCCGATTGATCGACGTCATCCGCACCCGGGGATTCGCCACCCTCGACGAACTCGTCGGTGAATTGGGGGTCTCGGAGTCGACCGTCCGCCGCGACCTCGACGCGCTCGAGGAGCAGGGGCTCGCCAAGCGGACCCACGGCGGCGTCCTCGCGGCCGGCGTGACGCCGAAGCTCGCCGAGTTCGACGAGCGCCAGCCCTCTCACCATGCCGCCAAGCGGGCCATCGCCGTAGCCGCGGCGGAACGCATCGAGGATGGCGAGACGGTCCTCCTCGACGGCGGCACGACGACCTACGAGGTCGCCCGGCTCCTCGTGGGCCGCTCGATCCAGGTGGTCACCAACAGCCTGCCGGTGGCCAACCTCTTCGCCTCCGCCGCCCGGACCGACCTCGTGCTCCTCGGCGGCTACGTCTCGCCGCGGACCGGCGTCTGCCTCGGCCCGTACGCCAACGAGCTCCTCGGCCGGCTGCACGTCGCCACGACCGTCCTCTCGGCCGCCGGCATCACCGCCGAGGGGCTGTACAACGCCCACCTGCTCCTGGCCGAGACGGAGCAGGCGATGCTCCGCGCCGCCGGGCGCGTGATCGTGGTGGCCGACAGCTCCAAGTTCGGCCGCAAGAGCCTGACGTTCGTCTCGGGGCTCGACTCGATCGATCTTGTCGTCTCCGACGCCGGGCTCTCGCCCCAATGGCGGCGCGACCTCGCCGCCGCCGGGGTCGAGGTGCTCGTCGCCGCCACCGCCGCCGCCGCCGCCACCGACCCGCGTCCGTCCTCCAGGGAGGCCCGCCGATGACCGCCCTCGCCCCCCCGGCCCCGGCCGGATCCCCCGTGATCGCCGCCGGCCTCGACCGCACCGCGGTGGAGCGGATCGTGCGCCAGATCGTGCTCCGCGGCAGCGCGCCGCCGCCGTCGCAGGTGGCCGCCGAGGTCGCCGGGGCCCTCGCCGGCGCGGCGACCAGCACCGAGCCGAAGCTCGTGGTGAGCATCTCGGCCCGCCACTGCCACCTCACCGACGAGCACGTCGAGCGCCTCTTCGGCAAGGGGCGCACCCTCACCCCCCACAAGAATCTCTACCAGGACGGCTTCTACGCGGCCGAGGAGACGGTGATGATCGTGGGGCCGAAGCGGAAGATGCTCCCCACCGTCCGCGTCCTCGGGCCGACCCGCAAGGCCTCGCAGGTGGAGCTCGCCTTCACCGACGGGATCTCGCTGGGCATCGACCTCCCCGTCCGCGCCAGCGGCAAGATCGCCGGCACCCCCGGCTGCGTCCTCGTCGGCCCGGCCGGCGCCGTCGAGCTCTCCGAGGGGGTGATCCGGGCGGAGCGGCACGTCCACATGAACTTCGCCGACGCCGCCTTCTTCGGGGTCCGGGACGGCGACCGGATGAGCCTCGCCATCGAGGGCTCCTGCGGGCTCGTGTTCCGCGACCTGCTGGTGCGGGCCGACGCCACGAGCAAGCTCGAGGTGCACATCGACACCGACGAGGGCAACGCGGCCGATCTCGACCACGCCACCGGCGTGCGCCTCATCAAGCAGACCTGACGGGAGCGACGGCGTGGCGAAGAAGCGGGCGAAACGAACCAGCGGACGGCGGACCGGCGGCGCACGGCGCCCGGCCACCGCACCGCGCAGCGATCAACCGATCGTGCAGCCGGCGCGTGCCGGCGCGATCGACGGGGGCGGCCCCGGGATGATGAACCGAACCTCCGGGCAGGCCGCCCGGAACAGGACAGGAGCAGTGCTCACGATGGCCAAGAAGATCGAAGCCCTCGGCATGATCGAGACGAAGGGGTTCGTCACGCTCGTCGAGGCGGTGGACGCGATGATGAAGGCGGCGAACGTCACCTTCCTCGGCTGGGACAAGATCGGCAGCGCCCTGGTGACGGCGTTCGTCTCCGGGGACGTGGCGGCGGTCAAGGCGGCGGTCGACGCCGGTGCGGCCGCGGGCGGGCGCGTCGGCGACGTCGTCAGCGTGCAGGTGATCGCCCGTCCGCACGAGGACATCGACATCGTCCTCCCCGCCTCCGCGGCCAGCGCCCGCGGCGGCGTCGAGTGATCCCCTGACCCGAATCCCCCCTCACACCACTTTTCCCCAACACCCAAGGAAATCGTTCCATGAACACCGCGATCGGACTGGTCGAGACCAAGGGCCTCGTCGGCCTCGTCGAGGCGACGGACGCCATGGCCAAGGCGGCCAACGTGAAGATCCTCAAGCGCGTCAGCATCGGCGGCGCCTTCGTGGCGACCGTCGTCCAGGGTGACGTCGGCAGCGTCCGCGCGGCCGTCGAGGCCGGTGCCGCCGCCGCCCAGCAGGTGGGCGAGCTCGTCGCCAGCCACGTCATCCCGCGTCCGGCCGAGAGCCTCACCGCGGCCTTCTTCTCCTGATCGATCCCGGGCGGAGCCCACCGATGATCGTCCTCGTCGCCAACCTCGGTTCCACGAGCTTCAAGTACCGACTCTTCGACCTCCCCGACGCCCCCGGCACCGCCGCGGGCGCCGGGGAGCGGGAGCTGGCACGCGGGGGCGTGGAGCGGATCGGCGCCCCGGAGAGCCGGGTCTACGCCACCCTCGCCGGCGGGAAGGTGGAGGGCACGATGCCGGTCCCCGACCACGCCGTGGCCCTCCGCGCGGCGCTCGGGCAGCTGACCGGGCCGGGCGGCCCGCTGGGGAGCGTCGGGGAGATCGCCGCCATCGGCTTCAAGGCCGTCCACGGCGGCCGCGTGAGCGGCGTGGTGCGCGTCGGCCCCGACGTGCTCGCGGCGATGGAGGAGATGAACGAGGTGGCCCCGGCCCACAATCCCCCCTACATCCGCGCCATGCGGCTGCTGGGGGAGCAGTTCCCGGAGGTGCCGCTCGTGGCGGCCTTCGAGACCGGCTTCCACGCCACGATCCCCGACACGGGCGCGCTCTACGCCGTGCCGACGGACTGGGTGCGGGAGCACGGGGTGCGCCGCTACGGCTTCCACGGCGCGAGCCACCGCTGGGTCGCCGGGCGCCTGATGGCGCTCGAGACCCGCCGGCCGCTGCGGGCCGTGTCGTGCCATCTGGGGGGCTCGAGCAGCGTCTGCTGGCTCCGCGACGGGGCCAGCGTCGGCACCTCGATGGGCATGAGCCCGCAGTCGGGGCTCCCGCAGAACAACCGGGCCGGCGACCTCGACCCCTTCGCGATCCTCCACGTCGCCAAGGCC